>NZ_JAKSYQ010000065.1:0-162275 GCF_022829665.1 Methylobacterium sp. E-041
CTGCCGCGTTGAGCCAGGACCGCCGGGATCGTGCGCAGCATGATGGCGATGTCGCGACCCAGCCCCCAATGCGTAGCGTAATCGAGATCCAGCGCCACCCGCTCGGCATACGAACAATCGCTGCGCCCCGACACCTGCCACAGACCCGTGACCCCAGGCGTGACCGAGAAGCAGGTGGCAAAAGCAGAGCCGTAGCGCTCGACCTCGGCCTGAACGATCGGACGGGGGCCAACCAGGCTCATCTCGCCCAGCAGCACGTTCACGAGCTGGGGCAGTTCGTCGAGGCTGGTCTTGCGCAGCACCAAACCCAGCGGAGTCACGCGCGGATCGTTGGCGAGCTTGTGCGTTTCGTCCCATTCCCGCTGGGCGGCCGGATTGGCAGCCAGGTGGGCCCGCAGCACTGCATCACCGTCCGGAACCATCGAGCGGAACTTGAGGCACCCGAAACGGCGGCCCTTTCGCCCAATCCGCATGTGACGAAAGATCGGAGCCTTGCCGTCCCCAGCCCAGACGAGCAAGCCAAGCAGCAGGAGCAACGGCAACAGGAGAAACAGTGCCGTACCGGCCACGCTGATATCGAGGCTGCGCTTGCCCAGCCGTTCCAGACGCCGTGCCTTTCCGAGTGGCAGCACCGCCTGTGTGACCACCTCGCTCAGATGCTGCGGTGCAACGGCCGTGGTCGGAACCACTGCGTTCCAGCGAGTATCTGTCATTGGTTCAAAGCTCCGTTGGCAGGTCAGCGTCGAGCTTCAAGGCATACCGAAGGCACTGCCGGCGCGTTCACATTTGCGCCTTAACGGATCATCAACCAAAACCGATCCCGACTTAATTAAGCCATATTCCTGAAAAGATGCAAAAGTTGCCTAGCTTTCTGAGCTTTGGACTGCTGCTCATGAGGCTGTTCACAGGCGGTAATTTATCCATTCGCCGACGTCTTGGCCGGTTTCATTGGGGAGGGGCATGTCGCAAACTCGGATCTGAGACACGGAACGACCTCTTCCACGACGAGGGCGTGGCGTTCCAGGCCTACGCCGATCCGACGCTGGCCGGGGCCGACGCGCTGACCGTGCAGCGCTTCCTCGATACCGCCACGGGCGAGCACCATTACATCGCGGGTGACGCCGAGACCGCGGCCTTCGAGCAAGCCCAGGCCGGCGGCAGCTGGGTTCACGAGGGAGTTGCCTTCACGGTCCATACTCCTGTGAGCGGCACACTGGATTATTAAGAGGGTTCGATAGCCTTAGGGGGATGCAGCCCCATGAGCCCGGATGGCACCTGTCCGGGGTGGGGATGCCTAAGGCTCCCATGCGAGGCATGTGGGAGATCCCGGCACACCTGCTCAACCCGGTTGTCACGGCGTGATCGGACAGCTCCTTGATACCGTGCGCCCCGGCCACGTCGCCAAGACGGCAGCTCCTAAACCAAAGGCCGGTGGCACCGTTCGATGCGGACCAGATCAGGGCGTGGAGGGTGAGAAGCGGCAGCACTTCGCCACGATCCCAGCCGATCGCTTGGCGGGTGAGTGAGGCTAACCCGTATCACTCTCCGGCAAGCCAGACGTCAGACCCTGATCGATCGTATGGCAGCCGATACACTCGCTGCGGTCCGTTAGGTCAGCTCGCTTTTTTCCATCAACTCGGCACCCTGATGCCATGCGGGTTTACCCTACCGGCAGGTACGTACTCGTGCGAGGCAGCAGACTGGAACTCCGGCCTTTCTTTGAGCATGATCTTATGCAACCAGCAGTTGCAGAGGAGGATGTCATGATTGTGCTCGCATTAGCAGCCCTTTTCGGTGGGGCAGCAACGGCTGCTTGGATGGCTGATTACGGCACAATCGCCATAATTTTGTCGATGCCCTTCGGGGGAAGCTTCGCCGCACTGATTGGCGCTGTACTGTTAGTAATTCGGGACAAAGAAACGAAGAATGAAAGAGAAGCGTTGACACTGCCGAGACTGATACACCCACCCCACTGAATAGTGAACAAAGATTGTTCGGCGCTTAAATACATATTTATGATTTAACGTACCTATGGACTGCGTTGGTTTCTTATATTAACACAAATCTTAATTGCCTGACAAATGACCGCTATCATGTCTATCTTGTAAGCGATCTAAGGTAGCTAGATTGTTCGATCCGCGTGGTCGATCCAGTACCCATCTTCATCCGCCAGCATACTCTTTACTACCTCCAGTTTTGAGCGATCGCGGGCATCGCCGCAAGCCTGCGACCTGCATCGAAAGTCCGACGGGTCGACCTCCCTACCCCGTTCTCTTGATTGTTTATTCACGCAGTTTACAACCCTAAGTTTCATAGTATGATAGGCAATGCCGCTAGGCAGGATCGTGCGCGATCGCTCAAGGGATCAAGCCTCTGTCCTTAGGCGTCCTACTGAGGTCCGGCATCTCGATCGTTGGGGGCTGAGCATGGTGGTGGTGTTTGACCCTCAAACCGGCAAGCTAATCCAGATCCGGATCCCGCCCCGGCCGCCTCCTAACCCGAAGAGCGGCAGCTATCGGTCCGCCTAGGCTCGTTCGCGTTCGTGGCGGCTCAAGCCTTGTGCTTTCAGCAGCATAGCTCCTCAGCTCGCCATAGCCCGCATCTCGGGCACACCCTCACGTAGCACGTAGCCACGGCCCCAGATCGTCTCGATGTAGTTCTTGCCGCCCGATGCGTTGGCGAGCTTCCTACGCAGCTTGCAGATGAACACGTCGATGATCTTCAGTTCGGGCTCATCCATGCCGCCGTAGAGATGGTTGAGGAACATCTCCTTGGTGATCGTCGTGCCCTTCCGCAGAGCAAGAAGCTCCAGCATCTGGTACTCCTTGCCGGTGAGCGGGACCCGCGTTCCAGCAATCTCGACGACCTTCTGATCGAGATTGATGACCATGCCTTCGATATCGATCACCGACTCGGCGTGGCCTTGCGAGCGGCGGACGATCGCGTGGATGCGGGCCACAAGTTCGTCCTTGTGGAACGGCTTGGTGAGGTAGTCGTCGGCGCCGAAGCCGAGGCCCTTCACCTTGTCCTCGATGCCGGCCATGCCCGACAGGATCAGGATCGGCGTCTTGACCTTGGCGACGCGAAGGTTGCGAAGCACTTCGTAGCCCGACATGTCGGGCAGGTTCAGATCGAGCAGGATGATGTCGTAATCGTAGAGCTTGCCGAGATCGATTCCTTCCTCACCGAGATCGGTGGTGTAGGTGTTGAAGTTCTCGGACTTGAGCATCAACTCGATGCTCTGCGCCGTGGCGCCGTCGTCCTCGATCAGAAGTACCCGCATCGTCGATCCCCAGCCCGGCCGGCCGTATCAGCGTTCGGACACGTCGCCGCCATTCGTCCGCCACCGGCCTGTGGACGGACGCCCCATCGTCATTGACGTGAAACGCTATTCGTTAATCGTTAACAAAACCTGATTCTGTGTGGCAAGCGATCGTTTGACCCCGCCTCGACCTTTTTGCGTCCGGTGTTTGCGGTCTGTTCTCACCGCACAAACCGTCCGCGGCCGACGCCGCGCCCCCCGCCCCAGCCAAGTCCTTCACCCGTAACGGGCCGCACCCGTTTGTGACCGTTCCGCCACATCCGGCACGCATGTCCTGAGCGGATCGAGGGACCCGGACCGGCACTGCGATCGGCCCCGCTACAAGCCCGATGACCGCAGTGTTAAGGAGGGAGGTAAACGAACCGTTAGGGCTTCAGGAATGACGCAGGACCAGGGTGGGACCGCGGCACGGACGCTCTCGGGAATCCGCGCCGGGCTGGAGCGCGTCGAGCCGCTGGAGACCTACGGGCGTGTCGTCGCGATTCGCGGCCTGCTCGTCGAGGTCGCAGGCCCCGTCGCCGCGATGCGGCTCGGCGGGCGGCTCGATGTCGAGGGCGCCGGCAGCGCCGGGCTGATCCCGTGCGAGATCATCGGCTTCCAGGGCGACCGGGCGCTCGCCATGCCGTTCGGCTCGCTCGAGGGCGTCCGCCGCGGCTGCCCCGCCTTCGTCCGCGACGAGGCCGCGGGCGCGATCCGGCCCTCGCCGGCCTGGCTCGGGCGCGTCGTCGATGCGCTGGGCCGCCCGGTGGACGGCCTCGGCCCGCTCGCCAGCGGGCCGGAGATCTACCCGCTGCGGGCCGACCCGCCGCCCGCCCATGCCCGACGCCGCGTCGGGACGCCGCTCGATCTCGGGGTGCGCTGCCTCAACACCTTCCTGACGATGTGCGCCGGGCAGCGCATGGGCATCTTCGCCGGCTCCGGCGTCGGCAAGTCCGTGCTGCTGTCGATGCTCGCCCGCTACACCGCCGCCGACGTCGCGGTGATCGGTCTCGTGGGCGAGCGCGGCCGCGAGGTTCAGGAATTCCTACAGGACGACCTCGGCGCCGCCGGCCTCGCCCGGTCCGTGGTCGTGGTCGCGACCTCGGACGAGCCGGCCCTGATGCGCCGGAACGCCGCCTACGTGACCCTCTCCGTCGCCGAGCATTTCCGCGATCAGGGCGCCAAGGTGCTGTGCATGATCGATTCGATCACGCGCTTTGCCATGGCCCAGCGCGACATCGGCCTTGCCGCCGGTGAGCCGCCGACCGCCAAGGGCTACACCCCGACGGTGTTCTCGGAGCTGCCGCGCCTGCTCGAGCGCGCCGGCCCCGGCGTGGGGGAGGGGACGATCTCGGCGCTGTTCACGGTTCTGGTGGAGGGCGACGACCACAACGAGCCGGTGGCGGATGCGGTGCGCGGCATCCTCGACGGGCACATCGTGATGGAGCGCTCCATCGCCGAGCGCGGGCGCTATCCGGCGGTGAACGTGCTGCGCTCGGTCTCGCGCACCATGCCGCGGTCCTGCGACCCGGCCTTCCTCCCGGTGGTGCGGCGGGCGCGCAAGCTGCTCGCGACCTACGCCGACATGGAGGAGCTGATCCGCCTCGGCGCCTACCGCGCCGGCGCCTCGGCCGAGGTCGACGAGGCGGTGGCGCTCATGCCGCGATTGGAGGCTTTTCTGGGGCAGGGTAAGGAAGAAGCAACCTCCATCGGCGATGGTTACGCACGGCTCGCGGAGATCGTGGGCGGTTCCTGAGACGTGCGGTGCGGCGGCCCTTCGCCGCCTCCGCTCCTCGGGTCATATGCCTGGATCTCCTGCGTTGTGTGGAGTGAGCGTATCCCATGAAATCGCGTGACACGCTGATCCGGCTGCGCCGCTTTCAGGTCGACGAGAAGCGCCGCCGCGTCACCCAGATCGAGATGATGATGGCCGACTTCCAGCGCATGGCGATGGAGCTCGACCGCGAGGTCGTCCACGAGGAGGCCCGCGCCGGCATCACCGACATCGGGCATTTCGCCTACCCGACCTACGCCCGCGCCGCCGCCACGCGCCGGGACAACATGCGCCAATCGGCGATCGCCCTGGAAGGCCAGCTCGCCGAGGCCAAGGCCGAGCTCGGCGAGGCGTTCGAGGACCTGAAGAAGGTCGAGATCCTCGACGATCGCGAGCGCTCGGCCGAGCGCGCTGCGGAAGCCGTCCGCGAGCAGGCGGCGATGGACGGGATCGGCCTCGCCCGCGCCCGCGCCTGAGGCGAGCCGCGCCCCAGCGCCTCAGGCGCGGGCGCGGGCGCGCGAGAGGCAAGGCGGCACGAAACCGTCATGATCCGATGACATCAGACCGCGCAGGCGCGCTCCCGCGGGCGTGCTTGCGATGCGTCGCGTCCTGACGCATCAGGGGCGTTCCCCCCGAGGTGTCGGTGTCCATGAAGAAGATCAGCGATTTCATCTGGCCGATCGTCGGCCTCGCCGCGGTGATCGTCTCCGGATACCTGCTGTTTCGTGAATTGCGCGGCATCTCGCTGTCGGAGATCAAGGGTAGCCTCGCCGCCATCCCGCCGCACCGCTTCCTGCTCGCCGCCCTGTCGACGCTGGTCGCGTACGCCGCTTTGGCTTGGTACGACCGGATCGCGCTGCTGCATCTCGGCGTGACGCACATCTCAACGTTCTTCGTCTCGGTCTGCTCCTTCACCACCTACGCGCTGTCGCACAACATCGGCGCCTCGGTATTCTCCGGGGCGGTGGTGCGCTACCGCGCCTACACCGCCAAGGGCCTGTCGGCCGCGCAGGTCGCGGTGCTCGTGGCCCTGTGCTCCTTCACCTTCGGCCTCGGGACGATCCTGCTCGGCGGCTTCGTGCTCGTCGCGCTCCCCGATACCCTGACGCGCCTCCAGGGCTACCTGCCGGCAATCCTCACCAACCCGAGCACCGCCCGCACCCTCGGCGCTGTCCTGCTCGGCGCGGTCGCGCTATACATCGCCGGCTCGCTGCTCCGGCTGAAGCCGCTGACGATCCGGTCGTTCAAGCTCGAGTACCCGCGCCCGCCGATCATGATCCGGCAGATCATCGCGGCCCCGCTTGAGCTGCTGGGGGCCGCCGGCATCATCTATTTCGCGCTGCCCGAGGCGCACAATCCCGGCTTCCTCGTGGTCCTTGCGGTCTTCCTCGCCTCGTTCTCGGCGGCGCTGGTCTCGAACGCGCCGGGCGGCCTCGGCGTGTTCGAGCTGGTCTTCGTGGTGGCGATGCCCGACATCGCTCGGCCCTCGATCATCGCCGCGCTCCTCGTCTTCCGGATGTTCTATTTCTGGCTTCCGTTCCTGATCTCGGTGATCGTGGTGCTGCTCTACGAGCGCAACCGCCTGGCCGGCGCCCTGCGCGGGACCGGGACGTCGGCAGCCCCCACGCCGGACCCGCCGCTCGTCGCGCCCGGCCTCGATCCGGCGAAGATCGAGCGGGACCTGAAGCAGAAGACGGTGTGAGAGACAGGGCTTATGGCGCAACCGCTCGGCCACGAGCGCTTGCGGCAGGCCCTTGAGGCCCTCGGAGCGGATCTGGCCGCGCGCGGCCTTTTCGTCGAACTGGCCGTGCACCGTGGCGGCGCTCTGATCCTTCGCGTCGCATGGCGGCGATCGACGCGGGACGTCGACGCGGTGGTGCGGGAAGGTTTCGACGAGGCGACGCTCGCGCCATCCGTCGCCCGGGTCGCCGGGCTGATGGGCCTCGATCCCGACTGGCTCAACAATGCCGTCGGCATGTTCACGCCCCTCGACGAGCCCGAGAGCTTGTTCGATGTGTCGGGCACCTATCCCAGCGAGGGCCCCCCGGGGCTGAGGACGCTCGTGGCCCGTCCGCACTATCTCCTCGCCATGAAGCTCCGCGCCCTGAGCAGCCTCGATCGCGGAACGCGCGACATGGACGATGCCCGCGCGCTCGCCGCCCATCTCGGGATCCTCGACCTGGAAAGCCTGCACGCCCTCTACGCGTCGATCTACGACGAAGCCCCGCCGATCGATGCGCAACTCCGCTTTCCGGGCGTCCTGGACGCGTCGCCGTGAGACCCGCCACGCTGCACGCGCTCGCCATCCGCATCCGCGAGGATGGCGAATGGGATCATCACAGCCGCGAGTTTCTCGACGCATTCTACGCGCTCGACGGCGAGATCGAGCGCCAGGCGGCGATGATCGCCGGCGATCCCGGACTCGTCGGCGATCGGCGCGCGGAGGCCTATCTCGGTGCGATCGCCGAGCATCTTGCACGCCGTTGGGGATTGCCGATCCCCGGATGGGTGCGGGACGACGCGCGTTACCTCACCACGGCGTGGTTCCTGCCGGACGAGCCGAACCTGCGCGACTACCTGCTCTGCGCGAGCCCGGTCGCCTTCCGGGTTCGCCTGATCTTCACGGGTCCGGATCCGCTGCAACGCGCGCGATTTCCCTATCGCCGCGGCGTTCGAAGCCTGCCGCTCGATTATCCGCCGCCGGACCTCAGACCGAGCCGACGTTGCGAAGCCGCGCCCGCGCGTGAATCTCCGCCTGGCTCATCACCGGCGTCTCGCGGCGGAAGCGCTCGATGATCGAGCGGACGAAGGGCCGGGCCTGGACCGAGGTGACGAGCACCGGCATCTCGCCCATGCGGGCGGCGGTCTCGAACCGGTCGCGCACCGTCTGCACGAATTCGGTGAGCTTCGAGGGCTGCATCGCCAGGTAGCGCTCGTCGCGCTCGCCGACGATCGAATCGAGGAAGGCCTGCTCCCAGGCCGGCGACAGGGTGATGATCGGCAGCATGCCGTCGGCGCCCTGATACTGCGCACAGATCTGGCGGCCGAGCCGCGCGCGGACGTGCTCGACGATGTCGCGCGGGTTCTTGATCGATCCGGCGACCTCGGCGATGCCCTCGACGATGGCGCCGAGGTCGCGGATCGAGACGCGCTCGGCCAGCAGGAACTGCAGCACCCGCTGGATGCCGGTGGTGTTGATCTGCGAGGGCACGACCTCCTTGACCAGGTCGGCGTGCTCCTTGGACAGCTCGCGCAGCAGCTTCGAGACCTCGACGTGGTTGAGAAGTTCCGAGACGTGCGCCTTGATGATCTCGGTGAGGTGCGTCGAGACGACGGTGGCCGCATCGACGACCGTGTAGCCCTTGAGCTGGGCCTGATCGCGCAGGGACGCGTCGATCCAGGTCGCCGGCAGGCCGAAGGTCGGCTCCAGCATGTGCTGGCCGGGAAGCTGCACCTGCCCGCCCATCGGGTCCATCGCCATGAACTGGCCGGGGAAGATCTGGCCGGTTCCGGCCTCGATCTCCTTCACGCGCACGACGTAGGCGTTGGCGTCGAGCTGCACGTTGTCGAGGATCCGAACGGAGGGCATGACGAAGCCGAGATCGGCCGCCAGCTGTCGGCGCAGCGCCTTGATCTGGTCGGTCAGCCGGTCCTGTCCCTCGCCGTTCACGAGGGCGAGGAGGGCGTAGCCCATCTCGAGCTTCAGCTCGTCAAGCTTCAGGAGGTCGGTGACCGTCTCCTCCTTCTCCTTGGCCGCGGCCGCCACCGCCGCCGCGTCCATCGGCACGCCGGCGGCATCGAGCGGGGGCGCCTCGCGGGCGGTCTTCGCGAACCGCCAGGCGGCGTAGCCGGAGGCGCCGGCGAGGGCGAGGAACGGCAGCATCGGCATGCCGGGCATCAGCGCGATCAGCACCATCACGCCCGAGGACATGCCGAGCGCCTTCGGGTAGTTGGCGAGCTGCTTGCCGAGCGCCTTGTCGGCCGAGCCCTTCACGCCGGCCTTCGAGACGAGGATGCCGGCCGCGGTCGAGACGATCAGCGCCGGAACCTGCGAGGCGAGGCCGTCGCCGATGGTGAGCAGGGTGTAGCTCTTGGCCGCCGTGCCGATCGCCATGTCCTGCTGCGCGACGCCGATGATGATGCCGCCGACCACGTTGATGAAGGTGATGAGCAGGGCCGCGATCGCGTCGCCGCGGACGAACTTCGAGGCGCCGTCCATGGCGCCGAAGAACGACGATTCCTCCTCGAGCGCCGAGCGCCGCGCCTTGGCGACCTTCTCGTCGATCAGGCCGGCCGAAAGGTCGGCGTCGATCGCCATCTGCTTGCCGGGCATCGCGTCGAGGGTGAACCGCGCCGCGACCTCGGCGATGCGGCCCGAGCCCTTGGTGATCACGACGAAGTTCACGATGATCAGGATCGCGAACACGATGATCCCGATGACGAAGTTGCCGCCCATCACGAAGTTGCCGAAGGCTTCGATGACGTGGCCGGCCGCCGCCGTGCCCTCGTGACCGTGCCCGAGGATCAGCCGGGTCGAGGCGAGGTTGAGCGCCAGCCGCAGCATGGTCGCCATCAGCAGCAGCGTCGGGAAGACGGTGAACTCGAGCGGGTTGTCGATGAACAGCCCGGTCATCATGATCAGCACCGACATGATGATCGACACGGCGAGCAGCAAGTCGAGCAGCACCGACGGCAGCGGGAAGATCAGCACCGCGAGGATGCCCATCACCGCGGTGGCGAAGAACAGGTCGGTGCGCTTGGTGAGCGCATCGAGGCTGGCGCGGTTCGGCATCGAGAAGCCGGCGAGCGCCGACAGGCCTCCGCTCCGCTCCGACGCGATCGCCGTCTCGCTCATGTCCACCGCTCCCGCCCGCGACGGGCGGACCCGGCAAGATCTGCCGGGCGGATGGTTAGCGGCGCCTTAACGGACGCGATCGATGCCTAAGGCCAAGCTGGAACCCGGCTCGGATCCCGGGGCTTGAACGGGCTCGGGATCGGGTCCGCCGTCCAGGCGGTTTGCGCGATCCGAGGTTCGAGACCGGAGGAATGCCCATGGCGATGCGAGCCATCACCGCCCTGTTCGACGATTACGACGCGGCGGCCCGCGCGGTCGACAAGCTCGAGGCCGAGGGCATCCCGCACGGCGACATCAGCATCGTCGCGAACAACGCCGAGGATCGGCACGCCGGGCGCTTGGCCCCCGTCGGGGATCCGACGCGCTCGTCCGACCCGAACGACGCCAACGTCGGAGGCGCCGGCACCGGCGCGACGCTCGGCACCGTGCTCGGCGGCGGCGCCGGCCTCCTGGCGGGGCTCGGGATGCTGGCGATTCCCGGCATCGGCCCGGTGGTGGCGGCGGGCTGGCTCATCGCGACCGCGGCCGGCGCCGGCGTCGGCGCGGCGGCGGGCGGGCTGCTCGGCGCGCTGACCGGCGCCGGCCTCAGCGAGCACGAGGCGGAGACGTATGCGGAGGGCGTGCGCCGGGGCGGGACCCTCGTCACCGCGCGCGTCGACGAGGGCCATGCCGACCGCGTCCTCGCCATCCTTGATCGGCACGGCTCGATCGATCTCGACGAGCGGGCGCAGGGCTGGCGGGCACAGGGCTGGACCGGCGGGATGACCGGCTCGGACGGGGCGAGGGGCGAGATCGGGTCGACCGCGATCGGCGCCGCAGGCTCGACCACGACGGGGCTCGACACCGAGAGCGGTCACACCCTGCTGCCGGCGGAGGAGCACAAGGCCGCCGGCACGCCGCCTGCGCCGACCCAGACCTTCGGATCGGACCGCCGCTGACCGCCCGAACCTGGTCGCCTTGCGGCGATCAGGTTATCTGCTTGCGGGCGAACAGGGCGGCGGCGAAGAACACCGCCGCGCCCGCCGCGACCAGGCTGCTCATCAGCAGGCGCCGCGGTTGCGTCGAGGATTCCGCCAGCACCGGCTCGACGATCGGGCTGAAGAACTCGATCTGCCGCGCCGCGATCATCCGCGCGCGCTCGTTGGCGGCGATGACCTTGGCGTAGTATTTCTCGGTGTCCTTGCGCTCGTTGTCCAAGGCTTCGAAGCGCGTCAGCGCGTCGGAAAGCAGGCGTTTCTGCTCCGGATCCTGGCTCGCCGACTGACGCTCGATCCGGCTGATGTTGTCGTCGAGGTCCTTGATCTGCGCCTTCATGTCTTGGATCCGGCGCGATTCCGGTGCGAGGTCGCGCAGCGACATCGTCAGCTGAACCGACAGGTTGATGCGCGCGGCACGAAGCTCGCCGATCACCTTCAGATTGGTCTCGTTGGCCTTCTGCGCGTCGAGGACGCCGTCCCGGTTGCGCAGGTCGCGCACCGCGAGGCGGATCTTGGCGAGGCGTTCCTCGGCGAGGCGCATCTCGCGGTTGCTCTCGGCGACCGCGTCGGTGCGCGCGCGCATGCTGAGCTCGTTCACCATCCGCTCGGCTTCCGCCATCACCGCCTTGGTGATCGCCAGCGACTCGGCCGGGTCGAATGCCGACACCGTCAGCGACATGATGCCGGAGCTGCCCTCGAGCTCGACGTTCACGCGCTCGCGCCAGTATTTCAGGAACTTCTCGATCGGCTTCTCGGCGTCGAAGCGGGAGAGGAAGTCGATCTGATCCCGGCTGAACCATTCCCGGATCGGCAGCTTCGCCTGAATGACTTCCAGCATCGGCCGGCTGAGGACGTACTGGTGCGTGATCAGCACGTCCTGGGCCAGCATCTCCTTGGGAACGCCGGCGTTGGTGCCGACCGCGTCGGGGGTCGCCTTCTCGGCGCCGCCGAGCGCCGGGCGCAGCGCGAAGCGCGCCTCGGTGACGAAGCGGTCGGAGGCCATGAGGCCGTAATAGATCCCGCCGAGCGCGGTCGGCAGGACGAAGCAGAGCACGAACAGGATCGGCAGCCACGGATCGCTCTTCACGTGGCTCTGGTAGGAGCGGATGCCCTTCTTGCGGTCGGCGAAGCGGGACAGCCGCGCGATCTGGCTCAGCGACTCCGCCACCGCCTTGGACCGGTCGGCGGTCGTCAGCGGCTGGCCCTGGGGATTGCGGATCTCGACGTTCATGGACCTGCTGTTTCCGTTGTCCCGGCGGAGGCGGCGACCACCCTCGGCTTCGTGCGCGGCGAAACGATGTCCGCCGCGCCGCGCATCCTCACGCGTTCAGGCGGCGATAGACCTCGATCGCGTCGTTGACGTCCTCGTAGATGATCGCGCGGCCGTTGATCAGCACGATGCCCTGCGTGCACCACTCGCGGATGGTCTCCATCGAGTGGGACACCATGATGACGTCGGCCGACTTGCGCCGCTCGGCGAACACCTCCGAGCAGCGCCGCTGGAAGCGCGCGTCGCCGACCGCCGTGACCTCGTCGATCAGGTAGCAGTCGAACGGGATCGCCATGCTCATCCCGAAGGCGAGGCGGGAGCCCATGCCGGAGGAGTAGGTCCGGATCGGCACGTCGAGGTAGCTGCCGAGTTCGGAGAAGTCCTCGACGTAGTCGAGCACCCGCTTCGGGTCCTCGCCGTACACCCGGGCGACGAAGATCACGTTGTCGCGCCCCGTCATCATCGGGTGGAAGCCGCCGCCGAAGCCGAGCGGCCAGGAGACCCGGAGGTTCCGCTTGATCTTGCCGCTCGTCGGCTCCTCGGTGCCGCCGATCATGCGCATCGTCGTCGACTTGCCGGCGCCGTTGATCCCGAGGATGCCGTAGCTGATGCCGGGCTTCAGCGTCAGCGACACCCGCTCCAGGATCGTGCGGCGGTGGCCGTCGGTCTTGTAGATCTTGGTGACGTTCTCGAAGCGGATCACCGCGGGCCGGTCTCCTCGGCGCGACCGGGTCGGCAGGCCGCCCCGCGGCTGTGCGCACCGAAAACGGCGAATCTGAGGATGGCCGGCCGCGCGCCTAATCGACGGCCGGGGCGTGCAACTCGGCGTTGGTGAAGCGCTGCTGCTCCTCCATCACCAGCGCGCCGAGCTCGCGCTTGATCGCGTTAAAGTCCTGGCTCGCCGGATCGCGCGGGCGCGGCATCGGCACGACGACGTCGCGTTTGATCCGGCCCGGGCGGTAGGTCATCACCAGGATGCGGTCGGCGAGGTAGATCGCCTCCTCGATCGAGTGCGTCACGAACACGATCGTCTTGCGGTATTCCGACCAGATCCGGAGCAGCTCGTCCTGCAGCGTTCGGCGGGTCAGGGCGTCGAGCGCGCCGAAGGGCTCGTCCATCAGCATCACCGGCGGGTCGAGGGCCAGGATGCGGGCGATCGCGACGCGCTGGCGCATGCCGCCGGACAGGTCCTTCGGATAGCGCTTGCGGAAGTCGGAAAGGCCGAGCGTCGCGACGATGCGGTCGACGGTGACGGTCGCCTCGGGCTTGGGCACCCCCTTGATGTCGAGGCCGAAGCGCACGTTGTCCTCGACGTTCATCCACGGGAACAGCGCGTATTCCTGGAAGACCATGCCGCGGTCCGGCCCCGGCTGGGTCACCGGGCGGCCGCCCAGCGTGATCCGCCCGTCGGTCAGCGGGGTGAAGCCGGCGATGGCGTTCAGCAGGGTGGACTTGCCGCAGCCCGACGGACCGAGCAGGCACAGGAACTGGCCTTCGGGCACCGTGGCGGTGATGTCCTGCAGCGCCGCGACCGCGGCGGTTCCAGAGCCGAACACCTTCACGGCGTTCGCGACGACGATCTCTGCGGACATGAACGGCCTATCGCTCGAGGCCGCGATGCCAGCGCAGCAGGTGGTCGTTGAGGCGGCTCATCGCGCCGTCGATGATCAGGCCGAGGATGCCGATCGTCAGCATGCCGCCGATGATCTTGTCCGACCACATGTACTCGCGCGCCTCGAGGATGCGGTAGCCGAGGCCGTCGGAGACCGCGATCATCTCGGCGACGATCACGACGATGAAGGCCGTGCCGATCCCGATCCGCATGCCGGCCAGCACATAGGGGCTCGCCGCCGGCAGGATCACGCGGCGGAACATCGTCCAGGAATTCGCCCCGAGGTTCCGGGCTGCGCGGATGTAGATCGAGTCGACCTGCCGGACGCCGGCGATGGTGTTGACCAGCACCGGGAAGAAGGTGCCGAGCGCGATCAGGAACAGGGCCGGCGGGTTGCCGAGCCCGAACCAGACGATGGCGAGCGGGATGTAGGCGATCGGCGGGATCGGGCGCAGCACCTGCAGCAGCGGATTGAACAGCGCGTAGAGCCGGTCGCTGGTGCCGAGCATCAGCCCGGTCGGCACCGCGAGCCCGGCCCCGATGACGAAGCCCGAGAGCACCCGCGTCAGGCTCGACACCGCGTCGTGCGGCATCTCGCCGGAGAAGAGCCAGGCGGCGTAGCTCTCCTGGCCCGGCTCGTAGGGGAGGGCGGGCAGGAGGCCGGCATACCACTTCACCGCGACCGCGCTCGGCGGCGGCAGGACGATCGGCGAAAACACCCCGACCCGGCTCAGGATCTCCCAGAGGACCAGCAGCCCGACCGGGACGACGGCGCCGCGAAGCGAGGACAGCCGCATCACTTGATCTTCAGCTCGGCCTTGGCCCTGTCGAGAAGATCGGTCTTCACCCACTCGGCGTCGCTCTTGGGCGGGGTCACCATCTTACCCAGGCCGTACTTCATCATGTAGTCGGTGGTCGTCTGCATGTGGCCGGCCGGGACGTCGTAGGTGTAGCTCGCGTTGGCCATGCCGTCGCGAAAGTCCTGGCTCGAGAGCTGGCCCTTGAACACCGATTCCCGCACGTACTTCTCGGCGAGCGCCGGGTCGTCGATGAACGCCTTGGTCGCGGCCACGAACAGCTTGAGGACGCGTCCGGCGATCTTGGGCTTCTCGTTGTACATCTTCTCGGTCATGACGAGCGGACGCACCGGAATGCCGATCGGCGTGTCGTAGGGCTTCACCACCTCGACGCCCCAGCCGGCGCTGATCGCCTGGGTCGATTGCGGCTCCGACTGGCAGATCACGTCGACGTACTTCTGCGCCAGCGCCTGGTTCAGGTCGGCGTAGTTGTTGAAGTAGATCAGCTGCACGTCCTTGCCGGCGCGCTCGCCCCAGGTCATGCCGTGCTTGTCGAGCTCGGCGAGCAGCATCAGGTCCTGCGTCCCGCCGCGGACGGTGGCGACCTTGAGGCCCTTCACGTCCTTCAGCGTCTTCACCGCGTCGAGGTCCGGCCGCTTCAGGATCCGCACGCCGCCGTTGGCGAAGCCCGCCACGACGTAGAGCTTCACGCCGTTGCCGCGCGCCGCCACCGCGCCGTCGGCGCCCGAGGCCGAGATGTCGATCTGGTCGACCGCCATCGCCGGATAGATGTCGGCGCCCTTGGCGAACTGCTTCTCGTCGATCTTCAGGCCGAACTTCGGGGCGATCTCCTTCATGTACGAGATCGCGCCGTAATGGGCGAACTTCAGGTTCCCGAGGCGGACGACGTCGTCGGCCTGCGCCGCTCCGGCGGCCAGGAACAGGATTGCGGCGGCGGCGGCCGAAGCGCGCTTGAACATCGATGTCCTCCGGTCGCAGGTTGTCCCGCCTGCGTTTGGCCCGACGCTGTACGCCGGGCGTCGCATTGACTAGGCGCGGGCTCGACTGAAAGTAAAGCGCAGGGAGGCGACGCGGTGACAGCTGTTGAAACGGATGAAACCGGCCCGATAGCCGTGGTCGGCTGCGGCACGCTCGGCGCGAGCTGGGCGGCGCTCTTCCTGGCGCACGGCTTCGATGTGGCGGCCTACGACACCGCCCCCGGCTTCGCCGATCGGATGCTTGCGTCCGTCGCCCGATACCGCGATCAGCTGGCCGAGCTCGGCCCGACCGGCACGGGTCGCCTCGAGATCTGCGAGACGCTCGACCAAGCCGTGTCCGGCGCCGTCTTCGTCCAGGAGAACGCGCCGGAGAACGAGGCGGTCAAGCGCGCGATCCTGGCCGAGCTCGACGCGCGGGCGGCCCCCGGCGTGATCGTCGCGTCGAGCACCTCGGCGATGCTGCGCAGCCGGATCGTCGCCGATTGCGGCACGCCCGAGCGCGTGATCGTCGCCCACCCGTTCCACCCGCCGCACCTGGTTCCGCTGGTCGAGATCGTCACCGGCGACGCCGCGGTCGCCGAGCGCGCGGCGGCGTTCTACGCCGGGCTCGGACGGCGCCCGGTGATCCTGCGGCGCGAGATACCGGGCCACGTCGCCAACCGCCTCGCCTCGGCCCTGTACCGCGAGGCGGTGAACCTCGTTGCCGAGGGGGTCGCGAGCGTCGCCGACATCGACGCCGCGCTCTGCAACGGGCCGGGCCTGCGCTGGGCGGCGATGGGGCCGCACATGACCTACCATCTCGGCGGCGGCGCGGGCGGCATCCGGCACTATCTCGACCATCTTGGCCCGAGCCAGGTCCGCCGCTGGGAGAGCCTCGGCCATCCCGACCTGAGCGAGGCGGTGAAGGACGCCATCGTCGAGGGCGTCGCGGCGGAGGCGGCCGGACGCTCGCTCGCCGACCTCGAAGCCCGCCGCGACCGGGCGCTGATCGACATCCTGAAGGCCCGGACCGAGGTCGCCGGGCCGTAGCCGGCGCAAGGGTTCGCTGCGGCCATGCGCCGGGCGCAGCGCGACGCCCGAAGCGGGCGTGCTATGCGCGGCACCTCCTCGAACACGAACCGGTCTGCCATCCCGTGAACGCCGTGATGATCATCGTCCCGATCTTCGGGATCATCCTGATCGGCTGGGGCGCCGCGCTCGCCGGGCTGCTCTCCGACAAGGTGAGCGAGGGCCTGTCGGAATACGTCTTCGCCATCGCCGTGCCGTCGCTGATCATCGCGACGCTGACCCGGCCCGGCCTCGAAGGCGAGATCGCCTGGGGCTACTGGATCGCCTATTTCGGCGGCGCCGGCGTGTCGTGGCTCGCCGGCTCGCTGATCGCGCGGCGGCGGGACGGCATCGGGCGGCAGGGCGCGATCCTGCACGGCTTCGCTGCGAGCCAGTCCAACACGATCTTCGTCGGCGTGCCGACCATCCTGCAGGCCTACGGCGAGGAGGGCGCGTTCCCGCTCTTCCTGCTGCTCGCCGTCCACCTGCCGCTGATGATGGGCTGCGCCACCTTCCTGATCGAGGCGGAGGCCGGTCGCTCCCTGTGGCAGCGCCTGCGCGGCCTCGCTCTCGTGCTGATCCGCAACCCGATCTTCGTGGCGCTGCTCATCGGGATGGCGCTGAAGCAGGGCGGCGTCGTCCCGTCCGGTATCCCGAAGTCGCTGATCGACATGTTCGCGGCGACCGCCTCGACCTGCGCGCTGATCGCGCTCGGCGCCGGGCTGCGGCGCTACCGGGTGCTGTTCGACCTGCCGGGTGCCGTGGTGATCGCGCTGCTCAAGCTCGTCGTGCATCCGCTGATCGTGTGGCTGCTGGCGACCAAGGTGTTCGCGATGCCGCCGGCCTATGCCGGCGTCGCGACCCTGTTCGCGGCGATGCCGGTCGGCATCAACGCCTACCTGCTCGCCATGCGCTACCGCACCGAGACCGGGCTGATCGCGGCCTCCCTGCTGGTCTCGACGCTGCTCGCGCCCTTCACCACCATCGCCTGGCTGACCCTGCTCGGCCGGGCGTGACAGCGGCGCGCGGCTGACCCTTCGCCGCGCCGGGCGCGGTGGAAGTCGGCGCGCATCCGTCTATCTTCGCGAGCAACGGACCGGCGGACCACCGAACCGGCGAAGACAGTCTCGGAGAGGGACCGACCATGAACGCACCGATGCGCGCGCCTGCCGGAAGCGCCGGCCCCACGGCCAAGGCGTCGGCCGGCTTCGTCTGGGACGACCCGTTCCTGCTCGACGACCAGCTCACCGAGGACGAGCGCGCGATCCGCGACGTTGCGCACGACTTCGCGCAGGAGCGTTTGCTGCCCGGCATCGTCGAGGCCTACGCCGAGGAGAAGACCAACCCGGACCTGTTTCGAGAGATGGGCGCGCTCGGCCTGCTCGGCGTGACGATCCCGGAGGAGTACGGCTGCGCCGGCGCCGGCTACGTCGCCTACGGCTTGGTGGCCCGCGCCGTCGAGCGGGTCGATTCCGGCTACCGCTCGATGATGAGCGTGCAGTCGTCCCTGGTGATGTACCCGATCCACGCCTACGGCTCCGAGGCGCAGCGCCGTAAGTTCCTGCCGAAGCTCGCATCCGGCGAGTTCATCGGCTGCTTCGGCCTGACCGAGCCCGATGCCGGCTCGGATCCCGGCGGGATGAAGACGCGAGCCGAGAAGATCGACGGCGGCTACCGCCTGTCGGGCGCCAAGATGTGGATCTCGAACGCGCCCTTCGCCGACGTGTTCGTGGTCTGGGCGAAGTCCGACGCGCATGACGGCGCGATCCGCGGCTTCATCCTGGAGAAGGGCATGAAGGGGCTCTCCGCCCCAACGCTGAAGGGAAAGCTGTCGCTTCGCGCCTCGACCACGGGCGAGATCGTGATGGAGGGCGTCGAGGTCGGCGAGGACGCGCTGCTGCCGAACGTCTCCGGGCTGAAGGGGCCGTTCGGCTGCCTCAACCGCGCCCGCTACGGCATCTCGTGGGGGGCGATGGGTGCCGCCGAGGATTGCTGGCACCGGGCGCGGTCCTACACCCTGGAGCGCAAGCAGTTCGGCCGTCCGCTGGCGCAGACGCAGCTGATCCAGAAGAAGCTCGCCGACATGCAGACCGAGATCACCCTCGGGCTGCAGGCGTCCTTGCGCGTCGGCCGCCTGATGGACGAGGGCAAGATGGCGCCGGAGATGATCTCGCTGATCAAGCGCAACAATTGCGGCAAGGCGCTCGACATCGCGCGGACCGCCCGCGACATGCACGGCGGCAACGGCATCATGGGCGAGTACCACGTGATGCGGCACGCCCAGAACCTCGAGACGGTCAATACCTACGAGGGCACGCACGACGTCCACGCCCTGATCCTCGGGCGTGCGCAGACCGGGCTGCAGGCCTTCTTCTGAACGGAGGACCGCGACGATTGGATGTTTCGCCGCGGGCACACGATACAACGGTACGTTTCTCTCTCTCGCGCGTTGTTTATCCGACAACATCATGTCGATGAACGAGTGAGAGTCTTATGAAACGGATTGTTCTGACATCCGCGCTGATGGTCGGCGCCCTCGCGATGCTTCCGGCGACGGTCGACGCCCGCGGCTTCGGCGGTCGCGGCGGCGGCATCGGCGGCGGTCACGGCTTCGGCGGGGGCGGATTCGGCGGCGGCCGTGGCTTCGGTGGTGGCGGCTTCGCGGGTCGCGGCATCGGCGGCGGTGGCTTCGCCAATCGCGGGATCGGCGGCGGCTTCGCCAACCGAGGCGCGTTCGGCGGCAATGCCGGCTTCGCCAATCGCGGCGCATTCGGCGGAAACCGCGGCTTCGCCAACAACGCGGGCTTCGCCAACCGCGGGATCGGCCGGGGCTACGGCGCCGGTTATGGGCGCGGTTACCGCGGCGGGTACGGTCGCGGCCTCGGATACGGCGCCGCCGGGCTCGGCCTCGGGCTGGCGACCGGCGCGCTGATCGGCGGCGGCCTGGGTTACGGCTACGGCGGATACGGCTACGACGACAACTACTACGGCGGCGGCTATGCGCCAGCCGGCTACGGCTACGGCTACAATCCGGGATACACCGAGGTTCAGACCGAGGTGGCGCCGGGGCCGCAGGAATCGGTGAGCTACTGCATCCAGCGCTTCCGCTCCTACGATGTGCGGTCGCAGACCTACCTCGGCAACGACGGCCAGCGGCATTCCTGCCCGTAACGGCATCGTGCCGAACTGAAGGAGAGCCCCGCGGCCGAGAGGGTCGCGGGGCTTTTTGCTGCCGGCCGGATACCGTGCCGGGCCGAAGGGAAACTCACATCATGATGGCCGACGAAATCGAAGACCTGCACCGCGCCCGAACCGTGCTCGCACGCCAGCGCAACGCGATGACCAAGCGGCTCGCCGGGATCGATCTCGCGCCGGTCTCGATGGCCGAGGACCTGACCCGCATCCTCGTCGCGATCGAGGCCGTCGACCGGGCGCTGACCGCCGAGGGCCGTCCTTACATGGCGCCCGAGATACAGGCCGAGGGCTGACGGCCCAACGCCGACCCGAAAGGCTCGGGCCGGCGTTCCATGATCGATCACCCGTCGGATCGGCGCCCGCCAGGCGCCGGTCGTCCCTCGCCCGCGACCGGTCTCAGGCCGAGGCGACCTCGATCCGCACCGGGACCGACTTCGCCGCGGGCACCTTGCTGCGCTCGGCATGGTGCCAGAGCGGGATCAGCGGATTGCATTCGGGGTAGTAGCCGCCGACGCAACCCTTCGGGATGTCGTAGGCGAGCACCCGAAACCCATCCACCCGCCGAACGACCTGGTCGTTGGCCGCACCGACGAGATCGACGTTCTGCGCATCGCGCAGGCCGAGGCGGGCGATGTCGTCGCGGTTCATGAACAGCACCATGCGCGTGCCTTTGACGCCGCGGAAGCGATCGTCGTAGCCGTAGATCGTGGTGTTGAACTGATCGTTCGACCGCATCGTGATGAGGCGCATCACGTCCGGATCGGCCTGCTCGGTGTCGGGATCGGCCGACAGCCCGCGGGGGGTGACGAAGTTCGCCTTGCCGCTCTCGGTCTTCCAATCGCGGTCGGCCGCGGGGATCGGACGGCGGAAGCCGCCGGGCGTCCACATCCGCGCGTTGAAGTCCTTGAACTGATCCGGATAGGTCGCCTCGATCGCGTCGCGCACGCTGGCGTAGTCGCTGCCCCAGCGATCCCAGTCGATTCGCGGATTGGGCGCCAGCGTCGCCTTGGCGATCCCGGCGACGATCCGCGGCTCGGAAAGCAGTTCCGGTCCCGCCGGCTCGGCATAGCCCTTCGAGCCGTGGATGCACGCGGTCGAATCCTCCATCGAGACCGCCTGCCGTCCTCCGGCCTGCTGGTCGATCTCGATCCGGCCGAGGCAGGGCAGGATGTAGGCGACCTCGCCGTGGATCAGGTGGTTGCGGTTGAGCTTGGTCGAGATCTGCACCGTCAGGCGCAGGGTCTTCCAGGCCGCCTCCATCAGCGTGGTCTCCGGGACGGCGCGGATGAAGTTCCCGCCGAGCGCCACGAACGCCTTCACCGACCCGTCGAGGATGCCCTCGCAGGCCTCGACGGTGTTGAGGCCCTTCTCCATCGGCGGCTCGAAATCGTAGAGCTGCCGCAGCTTGTCGTTCGGCACCAGCTCCGGCTTCTCGGTGATGCCGACCGTGCGCTGCCCCTGGACGTTGGAGTGCCCCCGGACCGGGCAGATGCCGGCGCCGCGCTTCCCGATGTTGCCGCGCATCAGGAGCAGGTTGACCAGGGCCTGCACCGTCTCGACGCCCATGCGGTGCTGCGTCAGCCCCATCCCGTAGACGCCGATCGTCGCCTTCGCCTTGGCGTAGGTCGCGGCCGTCTGCTCCAGGGCCTTCCGCGTCAGGCCGGAATGCCGCTCGAGCTCGTCCCAGGTCTTTTCGCGCACGGAGGCCGCGAACGCCTCGAAGCCCTGGGTGTGCTCGGCGATGAAGGCGGTGTCGAGAACCCGCTCCGCCCCGCTCGCGATCGCCGCGTCGTCGAGCGCCAGCAGCGCCTTGCAGATGCCGTAGATCGCCCCGAGGTCGCCGCCGGCCTTCACCTGGAGGTACTGCGACGAGATCCGCGTCTCGGATCGCGTCAGCATCTCGAGCGGCGCCTGCGGATTGGTGAAGCGCTCCAGCCCGCGCTCGCGGAACGGGTTGAAGGTGATGATCGGGACGCCGCGCCGGCTGGCGTCCTGCAGCGGGTGCAGCATCCGCGGCGCGTTCGAGCCGGGGTTCTGGCCGAAAAACAGGATGCAGTCGGTATGCTCGAACGCCTCCAGCAAAACGGTGCCGACCGGCGAGCCGATGCTCTCGGGCAGGGCCACGGAGGTCGATTCGTGGCACATGTTCGACGAGTCGGGCAGGTTGTTGTTGCCGTAGAGCCGCGCCAGCAGGCCGTACATGTACGAGGTCTCGAGCGAGGCGCGGCCCGAGGCGTAGAACACCGCCTGCTTCGGCTCGAGCGCCTTCAGCTCGGCGCCGATCTCCGCGAAGGCGTCGTCCCACGAGACCGGCCGGTACCGGTCGGTCGCCGCGTCCCAGCGCAGCGGCACGGTGAGGCGGCCGAGCTCCTCGAGATCGTAGTCGCGCCAGCCGGCGAGCTCGGTCACGGTATGGGCGGCGAAGAAGTCGGCGCCGACGCGCTTGCGCGTCACCTCCCACGCGGTGGCCTTGGCGCCGTTCTCGCAATACTCGAACACCGCCGGCTTGCCGGGCTTGGCCCAGGCGCAGCTGACGCACATGAACCCGCCGGGCTTGTTTTGGTGGCGCAGCATCAACCCGCCGGTGACGGGGATCTGCTCGCGCAGCAGGATCTCGGTCAGCGACTTCGCCGACCCCCAGCCGCCGGCCGGCCCCTCGTAGGGATCGAGCTGCACCGAATCCGTCATTCCCGAGACTCCAACTTCGCGTTCGCGGATCGGGCCGAAGGCGCGATCATCGGGGAAGAACCGTCCGTCGGTGCGAAAGGGTCCGGTCGGGCGCATGCGGCAAACATCGCGCGCGCGCAGGGTCGGCGGCGGGCGGTCGGCCGTGCTACGGCTCGCCCCGGCCATCATCGAAAGCACGCCCCCGATTGTCCGACCGGAACGAGACCCCGCTGCCGCGCGCCGCAGACGCCCCGCGCGACGCCCGAACCGAAGCGGTCCTCGACCGGATCGCCGCCGCGGGGAGCACCCGCTTCGGGACCGGCGAGCACGGGCTCGATCTCGTGCGCATCGACGCCGCGGGCGCAACGCTCGCGCAGCGCATCGACCCGGAGGCGCCCGCGCCGGCGTGGTGGGACCCCGAATGCGGCGGCCTGAACCTCGCCGACGCGGTCCTCGACAGGGCCCGGATGGAAGGGGCGAACCTCTCGGCCGCGAACCTGCGGCGGGCGAACCTCTCCGGCGCGGTCGGCCGCTCCGCCACCTTCGCCGGCGCGAACCTGGAAGAGGCCGACCTCGGCGAGGCCGACCTCAGCGGCACCGATTTCCGGGGCATCGTCGCCGGCCAGGCGAGCTTCCGCGAGGCGATGCTGGAGGATGCACGCTTCGACGACGCGGCGTTGCGCTTCGCGAAGTTCCCGCAGGCGCTGCTCGACGGCGCGAACTTCTCCGGCGCCGACCTGTGGGGCGCGGACTTCACCGGGGCGGATGCCGACGACACCAGCTTCAAGGGGGCGCGGCTCGACGAGGCCGACCTCTCCGACGTGAACCTGACGCACGCGGACTTCGAGGGCGCGAGCCTGACCAAGGCGCGCCTCGTCGGCTCGCGGCTTCGCGGCGCCAACCTCTCGAACGTCAAGCTCGACGGCGCCGACCTCTCCGGCGCGGACCTCTCGGAGACCAGCCTGGTCCGGCTCAACTTCGTCACGTGCAAGCTGCACCATGCCCGCTTCGCCGGCGCCTGGCTCAACGGCACGCGGATGCGGATCGAGCAGCTCGGCGGCATGGTCGGCGAGGAGGCCGCGGGCGACTACGCCGGCGCGCAGGCGAGCTACCTCGCGCTGGAGCAGAACCTGAAGAGCATCGGGAGCCACGACGAGGCGAGCTGGGCGTACAAGCGCGGCCGAAGGATGGGGCGGTTCGAGGCCGGGGAGAAGACCAACGCGGCCTGGACCGCACGGGACGGGCGGGCGTTCCTGCGCCACGGCTACCGCTGGACCTCGGACCGCTTCGTCGAGTGGCTGTGCGACTACGGCGAGAGCCTGTCGCGGATCGCCCGCGCCTTCGCCATCTTGATCGTCGTCTTCGCGGTCCTGTTCGGTTTCGCCGGCGGCCTGATCCCGGACGGGTCGACCGAGCCGACCCGGAACGCCGTCGACTGGCTGAGCTACAGCGCGCTCAACATGATGACGGCGAACCCGCCGGAGATCGGCGTCAAGCCGATCGGCCGCTTCACCAACCTGCTCGTCGGCATCGAAGGCGCCGCCGGCATCATCCTGATGGGGTTGTACGGCTTCGTGCTCGGCAACCGGCTGCGCCGCTGATTTTGCCGGGTGCGCCCTATGTCACGGGGCAGGGCCGCGCCGGCCGAGGATCACGCACCTTCATGCCCGACTGGATTCGCGACACCGTGTGGTGGCAGGTCTACCCGCTCGGCTTCGTCGGGGCGGAAGGCACGCGTCGACGCGGCGCCGAGGTCGCGCATCGCCTGGACCACATCGTCGCCTGGCTCGACTACGCCGCCGATCTCGGCGCGACCGGCCTCGCGCTCGGCCCGATCTTCGCGTCCGAGACCCACGGCTACGACACGATCGACTACCTGCGCATCGACCCGCGGCTCGGCGACGAGGCCGACTTCGACCGGCTGATCGCGGCGGCCCATGCCCGCGGGCTGAAGGTCCTGCTCGACGGCGTGTTCAACCATGTCGGGCAGGATTTTCCGGCGTTCCGCACTGTCCTCGACGAGGGCCCGTCCGCCGCCCGGGCCGGCTGGTTCCACCTGTCCTGGCCGGAGGGCACCAACCCCGGCGACGTGCCGGACCACCGCTGCTTCGAGGGCTACAGCGCCCTGGTCACCCTGAACCACGACCACCCAGAGGTCGCCGACCACGTCGTCGCGGTGATGAACCACTGGCTGGCCCGCGGCGCCGACGGCTGGCGCCTCGACGCGGCCTACGCCGTCCCGCGCGCCTTCTGGACGCGCGTCCTGCCGCGGGTCCGCGCGGCGCATCCGGACGCCTACCTCGTCGGCGAGGTGATCCACGGCGATTACGCCGGCATCGTCGCCGAGACCGGCCTCGATTCGGTGACGCAGTACGAGCTGTGGAAGGCGATCTGGAGCGGTCTCAACGACTGCAACCTGTTCGAGCTGGCACACGCGCTGAAGCGGCACGACGACTTTCTCGACGCCTTCGTGCCGATGACCTTCGTCGGCAACCACGACGTCACCCGGATCGCGAGCCGGATCGCCGACATCCGGCACCTGCCCCATGCCCTGGCCGTGCTGCTCACCGTCGGCGGCACGCCCTCGATCTATGCCGGCGACGAGCAGGCCTTCCGCGGCATCAAGGAGGACCGGGCCGGCGGCGACGACGCCATCCGCCCGGCCTTCCCCCCGAGCCCCGACGACCTCGCGCCGGAAGGCTGGCCGACCTACCGGCTGCATCAGGACCTCATCGCCCTGCGCCGGCGGCATCCGTGGCTGCACACGGCGCGGACGCGCGCGCTGCATCTGACCAACACCGCCCTGACGCTGGAAGCGCACGGCGACGGGCAACGGCTCCTCCTCGCCCTCAACCTGTCGGACGAGCCGTCGGAGCAGCCGGCGCCGGGCGCGCTCGGCCTCGAAGCCGGGCAGGGCGAGGTGATCGGCGAGGGCGAGTCTCAGGCCCGCATCCGCCTTTCGCCGCACGGATGGGCGATCCTCGCGGCAAAGGCGTGATTGCCGGGCGCGCCGCCCTAGGTGGAGATCGTGAAGCGGACGAGGCCGACCATGCAGACGCGAGCGCGCACGACCGGGATCCGCAAGCCGTCGCCCGGACACCTCGTCATCGCGGTCTCGCTCGGCATCGTCGCGCATGCCGGGGCCGCCTCGGCGCTGGAAGTGACCCGCTCCCGCATCGTCGCCGCGCCGCCCGCCGCGATCTGGTCGTTGATCGGTGGCTTCTGCGACATCGCGCGGTGGCACCCGCAGGTGACGCGCTGCACGCTGTCGTCGGAAGACGGCGCCCCGGTGCGCGCCCTCGTCGCGGCGGGCGGCCTCGGCACGCTCATCGAGATCGAGACCGCGCGGGACGAGACGGCGCTGAGCTATTCCTACAGGCTCGTCTCCGGGCCGTTGCCGACGAAGGACTACACGTCGACGCTCTCGGTCACGCCGATCGGCAAGGGTGCGACGGTCACCTGGACCGCGCGCTTCGAGGCGGAGGGGATGACCGAGGCCGAGGCGGTCGCCGACATCGCCGGCGTCTACGAGGCGGGCCTCGCCGGCATCGCCAAGGAAGCCGCTCCCTAGGCGAGCCGTGCGGTCAGTCCTTCGACAGGCTGTCGATGAGGTGGTTCAGGTCGATGCGCATCGCCTGCACCTCGGGCTCGGTCAGATCGAGCTGGCACATGACGCTCTGGCGCACCTCCGCCGCGTCGGCGCGCAGGGCACGCCCCTTCTCGGTCAGGGCGATCTCGACCTCGCGCTCGTCGGAGCGGCGTCGGTTGCGCTGGAGCAGGCCGGCCGCCTCGAGCCGCTTGAGCACCGGCGTCAGCGTGCCGGAATCGAGGCGCAGGCGCCGCCCGATCTCGGAGACGGTGACTCCGTCGGTCTCCCACAGGACCATCAGCACGAGATATTGCGGGTAGGTCAGCCCGATCCGCTCCAGCAGCGGGCGGTAGGACTTCGTCATCCGGTGCGCGGCCGCATAGAGGGCGTAGCAGAGCTGGTTGTCGAGCAGCAGGGGATCCCTGGTCCGCTCGGCTTCCGCCTCGGGCGCCTCCCGCGTCGCCTCCGTCATGCACGCCATCTCAGTCGCCCACATCGTCACGCGCGGGTCTCCGTCGCGCTCGCGCGTCGCCCCGGACGTCCCGCATAGCACGATATGTCCGATCGGTGAGGGGGCGAACGTGAAATTCCGTCGCAAACCTCATTGCATAGAGCCACTTATTGCATGGCGCCACTTGCCGTCTCAGGCGGCGAGCGCGTCGAGGCTCGCGAGCAGGCCGGGCTCGTCCTCGAGCGTGCGCAGGTCGAGGTGCAGGGCGCCGTCGGCGATCCGGCCGATCACCGGGACCGGCAGATCGCGCAGGAGGGCGGCCATGCGCTTCGGCCAGGCACCGCCGCGGCGCCCGCCCTCGCCCGCGGCCGGGGTCAGGACCAGACAGGCGCTCGGCAGGGTCTCCACCGGCAGCGCGCCCGAGCCGATCTGGCTGCTGCAGGCCGCGACCGCGACCTCCGCCCGGCCGGCGAGGCGACGCGCCACCTCCGGCGCGAGCCGGCGCGCCTGGGCGTCGATCGCCTCGGCCGGGCGCGTCAGGAGGCGCAGCGTCGGCAGGCGCTCGGCCAGGCGCTCGGGATGCAGGTAGAGCCGCAGCGTCGCCTCGAGCGCGGCGTAGGTCATCTTGTCGACCCGCAACGCGCGCTTCAGCGGGCTCTTGCGAACCTTCCGCAGCAGGTCGGCGCGCCCGGCGACGATCCCGCACTGGACACCGCCGAGGAGCTTGTCGCCGCTGAAGGTGACGAGGTCGGCATGGGCGAGGGCGGCCCGCACGGTCGGCTCCGGCGGCAGGCCATGCGCGGCCAGATCGATCAGGCTGCCGCTGCCGAGGTCGAGCGCCAGCGGCACGCCGCGCTCGCGGCAGAGCGCGCCGAGCGCCTCCTCGCGGGGCTGCGCCGTGAACCCGCGGATCTCGTAGTTGCTGGGATGGACCCGCATCACGAGGCCGGTGCGCGGGCCGAGCGCCTCGTCGAAGTCGCGCAGGTGGGTCCGGTTCGTGGTGCCGACCTCGCGCAGGCGACACCCGGCCCGCGCCATCACGTCGGGCACGCGGAACGAGCCGCCGATCTCCACGAGCTCGCCGCGGGAGACCACCACCTCCTTGCGCATCGCGAGCGCGTTCAGGACGAGGAAGACGGCCGCCGCGTTGTTGTTGACGACGATCGCCGCCTCCGCCCCGGTCAGCCGACAGATCAGCGCCTCGACATGGTCGTCGCGCTCGCCGCGCTCGCCCGTGGCGAGGTCGAACTCGAGGTTGCTCGCGCCCGTCATCACCGCCGATACCGCGGCGGCCGCCTCGGGCGGCAGCAGGGCGCGGCCGAGATTGGTGTGCAGAACGGTGCCGGTGAGGTTGAAGACCGGCCGCAAGGACGGGCGCGCCTGCCGGGCCAGAGCATGGCCGACGCGGGCGAGGATCTCGGCCGCCTCCGGCACGCCATCCCCGCCGGCCCGGATCGCGGCGAGATCGTCGCGGATCGCGTCCCGGAGAGCGGTTCGGCCGAACCTCTCGACCAGCGCGACGGAGGCTTCGTCACCGAGAAGCCGCTCGACGGAGGGAGGTCGCGCGCCCTGTGCCTGTTCGCGAGGACGGGGAGCGGACGCACGTGAAGCCATGAACGAGTGATAGCAGGTCGGACCGCTCCATCCAGTCCCGCGAAGCCGCACGCGCGCCGTCGGCCCTCCGCCCGCGACCCGCTCTTGGCAACGCCCGCGAACGCGGGCAGGAAGTCGGATGATGGACGCGTATCACCAGCTGCTCACCCGCATCCTCGACGAGGGCTGCGCCAAGGAAGACCGCACCGGCACCGGCACCCTCTCGGTGTTCGGCCACCAGATGCGGTTCGATCTCGGCCGGGGCTTTCCCCTGGTCACCACCAAGCAGCTGCACCTGCGCTCGATCATCCACGAGCTGCTGTGGTTCATCACCGGCGACACCAATGTCGGCGCGCTGCGCGCCAACGGCGTGACGATCTGGGACGAGTGGGCTGACGCGCAGGGCGATCTCGGCCCGGTCTACGGCAAGCAGTGGCGTTCCTGGGAGAAGCCCGGCGGCGGCACCGTCGACCAGATCGCCTGGGTCGTCGACGAGATCCGCCGCAATCCCGATTCGCGCCGTCTCATCGTCTCGGCCTGGAACCCGGCCGACCTCGACCGGATGGCGCTGGCGCCGTGCCACTGCCTGTTCCAGTTCTACGTCGCCGACGGGCGGCTCTCGTGCCAGCTCTACCAGCGCTCGGCCGACGTCTTCCTCGGCGTGCCGTTCAACATCGCGAGCTACGCCCTGCTGACCGCGATGATCGCGCAGGTCACCAGGCTGCGCCCCGGCGATTTCGTCCACAGCTTCGGTGACGCGCATCTCTACCGGAATCACCTCGACCAGGCGCGCCTCCAGCTCACGCGCGCGCCGCGGCCGCTGCCGACGCTGCGCCTCAACCCGGAGGTCCGCGACCTGTTCGCCTTCCGCTACGAGGACATCGCGATCGAGGGCTACGAGCCCCATCCCGCCATCCGCGCGCCGGTGGCCGTCTGATGCCGTCCCCGACGCACGGGGCCGGTATGCGGCCGGTCAAGATCACCTTGGTGGTAGCCTTGGCCGAGAACGGCGTGATCGGCCGGAACAACGGGCTCGCGTGGCACCTGCGCGGCGACCTGAAACGGTTCAAGGCGGTGACCATGGGCAAGCCGATGCTGATGGGGCGCAAGACCTACGCCTCGATCGGCCGCCCCCTGCCGGGTCGCCGCACGCTGGTCATGACCCGCGATCCCGCCTTCGCGGCCGATGGGATCGAGACGGTTCACGATTGGTCGCAGGCGCTGGCGGCCGCGGCGGCCGAGGAGCTGATGGTGGTCGGCGGCGCCGCGATCTACCGGCTCGCGCTCCCCCATGCCAACGCCCTCAGGCTGACCGAGGTCGCGGCGAGCCCGGACGGCGATACGCGCTTCCCCGCCTTCGACCGGACCCTGTTTCGCGAGACCTTCCGCGAGGCGCATCCGGCCGGTCCGCACGATGAGCATGCCTACACGTTCGTGGACCTCGAACGCATCCCGTGAAAACCACGATTTCCCTCGGATGTGGAGGGGCGTCCGGTCGCGGTTGCCAAAGGCGGCGCCGATGCCCACCTGCTTGCCTTGACAGCAGGCGACGGTCCCTCGCAGGTGCGTAGGCCTCCGCTCGTTCCGGTGGCTGCCTCATCCGGGCAGGTTTGGACACGGTCGCGGGCCGTTCGGGCGGTTCGAACCGTTGGCGCGCGGGCAATCCCGCAGCAGGCAGGAGAAGACGGCTAGCATGCCTTGGAGCAATCAGAGCGGCGGCAGTGGCGGCGGGGGAGGTCCCTGGGGTCGTGGCGGCGGCGGCAATGGCGGCGGCCCCTGGGGCAGCGGCGGTGGCGGTGGCGGCAAGACACCGCCCAATCTCGAGGATCTTCTGCGCCGCGGCCAGGACCGCCTGCGCGGCGTGATGCCGGGCGGCTCGCTCGGCGGCGGCAAGAGCTTCGTGGTGATCGGCGCCTTGGCGGTGGGCCTCTGGCTTGCGACCGGCTTCTACACCGTCGCCCCCAACCAGGTCGGCATCGAGACGATCTTCGGGCGCTACGTCGGCTCCAAGGGCGAGGGCCTGCGCTACAACTTCCCCTATCCGGTCGGCGGCGTGATCAAGCCGAACGTCGGCCAGGTGAACTCGATCCAGGTCGGCTTCCGCTCCGGCGGCGGAACCCAGGCGCGCTCGCGCGACATGCCCGACGAGAGCCTGATGCTGACGGGCGACGAGAACATCGTCGACCTCGACTTCGAGGTGCAGTGGCGCGTGAACCCGCTCAAGGCCTCGGACTACGTGTTCAATCTTCAGAACCCGGAAGGCACGATCAAGGCGATCGCCGAGAGCGCGATGCGCGAGGTGGTCGGCCGCCGCAACATTCAGGCGATCCTGACGAACGAGCAGTCGAGCGTCGCGCAGGAGGTCAAGGAGATCACCCAGAATGCGCTCGACGAGTACGGCGCCGGCGTGCGCATCGAGGTGGTGCAGCTCGTCAGCGTCAACCCGCCGCCGGAAGTCCGGCCCGCCTTCATCGACGTGAACGCGGCCCAGCAGGACGCCGACACGGCGCAGAACGAGGCGAAGACCTATGCCAGCCGCGAGGTCCCGCAGGCCCGCGGCCGTGCCTCGCAGATCGTCCAGGCGGCGGAAGCTTACAAGACCAAGGCGACCGCCGACGCGACGGGCCAGGCCGCGCGCTTCGACGAGGTCTACGCCTCCTACAAGACCGCCCCGGCGATCAGCCGCGAGCGGATCTTCCTGGAGACGATGGAGAAGGTGCTCGGCTCCGTGAACAAGGTGATCATCGATCAGGGCGTCGCCGGCTCCGGCGCGACCGGTGCCGCGGGCGTCGTGCCGGTGCTGCCGCTGGCCGAGTTCGGGTCCCGCACCCCCGCCCCGGCGCAGACCAATGGAGCGGCCCGATGAACGCACAGGCCATCCGCACGGGCTCGGCGGTCGTCGCCGCCGCCCTCGCACTCGCCTTCTATGCCTCGGTCTTCACCGTCGGGCAGATGCAGCAGGCGCTGGTGCTTCAGTTCGGCCGCGTCCGCGCCGTCCTGAACCAGACCGGCGAGGACAAGCCCGGGCTCTACTTCAAGCTGCCCTTCGTCGAGAACGTGGTGCTCTTCGACAAGCGCGTCCTCGACCTCGACCTGCCGGTGCAGACGCTCCTGACCGCCGACCGGCAGAACCTCGAGGTCGACGCCTTTGCCCGCTACCGGATCGTCGATCCACTGCGGTTCTACCAGTCGGTGAACAACGTCGCGCTGGCCAACCAGCGCCTCGCGAGCTTCACCAACTCGTCCCTGCGCAACGTCCTGGCGCGCTCGACACGCGACGCCATCGTCAAGACCGAGCGCACACGCCTGATGAACCAGATCCAGGAGGACGTGAACCGGGAGGCCAAGGCGCTCGGCGTGCAGATCGTCGACCTGCGGATGACGCGCGTCGACCTGCCCGCCCAGAACAGCGTCGCGGTCTATCGCCGGATGAAGACGGAGCGCGAGCGCGAGGCCGCCGACATCCGCGCCAACGGCGACCAGATCGCCGCGACGATCAAGGCGAAGGCCGACCGGGACGTGACCGTGATCCTCGCCGACGCGACCCAGACGGCGGAGAAGCTGCGCGGCCAGGGCGACGCGGACAAGAACCGCATCCTCGCCGAGGCCTTCGGGAAGGATGCGGGCTTCTTCAGCTTCTACCGCTCGATGCAGGCCTACGAGACCGGGCTGAAGGGGAACGAGACCCGGCTGGTGATGAGCCCGAACTCGGACTTCTTCCGCTACTTCAGCGATCCGCAGGGCAAGGCGGCGCAGGGCGGGGCGCCGCACGGGTCCGATCCGGCGGCGACGACCGGCTCGACCGGCCCGGCACGCTGACCATGACGCAGGCGGCCCGCCCTTGAACGGGGCGGGCCGCCGCCGATCTTAAGGCGGCCATCGAACCGCCGGCCGCCGATCGGCGGCACCCGACAGCACCGGAAACGCGTTCTTGAAGAGGTCGATCATGCACCCCGCCGCGAGCGCGCCCGCGCATCCCCTCGCCCGGTTCCGCCGATCCGCGCGGTCCGTCGCCGCCGCGATCCTGATCGCATCCTCGTCCGTGGCGATGCCGGCCTATGCCAAGGGGCCGGATTCGCTCGCCGACCTCGCGGAGAAGGTCGACGACGCGGTGGTCAACATCTCGGCGTCGACCACCGTCGAAGCGCGCCCCGGCAACCGCGCCGGCCCGCAGCTGCCGCCCGGGACCCCGTTCGAGGACCTGTTCGAGGAATTCTTCAACAAGCGCGGCGGGCGCGGCGGACCGGAGCAGCGCGGCGAGAGCGACAACCCGCGCCAGCAGCGCAAGTCGAGCTCGCTCGGCTCCGGCTTCATCATCGACGCGTCCGGGATCGTGGTGACGAACAACCACGTCATCGGTGACGCCAACGACATCCAGGTGATCCTGCACGACGGCACGAAGCTGAAGGCCGAGATCATCGGCAAGGATTCCAAGATCGACCTCGCCGTGCTGCGCGTGAAGCCGACGGCCGAGCGCCCGCTGAAGGCGGTGCCGTTCGGCGATTCGGACAAGATGCGCGCCGGCGACTGGGTCATCGCGATCGGCAACCCGTTCGGCCTCGGCGGCTCGGTGTCGGCCGGCATCGTCTCGGCGCGCGGCCGCAACATCGAGTCCGGTCCCTACGACAACTACCTGCAGACCGATGCAGCCATCAACAAGGGCAATTCGGGCGGCCCGCTGTTCAACACGGACGGCGAGGTGATCGGCATCAACACGGCGATCCTGTCGCCGACCGGCGGCTCCGTCGGCATCGGCTTCGCCGTCCCGTCGAGCTCGGCCAAGCCGGTGATCGACCAGCTCCGCGAGTTCGGCGAGGTCCGTCGCGGCTGGCTCGGCGTGCGCATCCAGAACGTGGACGACGCCACCGCCGAAGCGCTCGGGCTGAAGGGGGGCGCCAAGGGCGCGCTGATCGCCGGCGTCGACGAGAAGGGGCCGGCCAAGACCTCGGGCCTCGAGGTCGGCGACGTGATCGTCAAGTTCAACGGCACGGCGGTGAAGGCCTCGAGCGACCTGCCGCGCATCGTCGCCTCGACCCCGGTCGGGCAGAAGGTCGACGTCGTCGTCGTCCGGAAGGGTGAGGAGAGCACCAAGGCCGTGACGCTCGGCCGTCTCGAGGACAGCGACAAGCCGCAGCTCGCCAACCTTCGCCAGCCCGAGGCCGAGAGCGCCACGCGTCAGGCGCTCGGCCTCAACCTCTCGGGCCTTACCGACGAGCTTCGCCGGAAGTACAGCATCAAGGACGGCGTGAAGGGCGTGGTCGTCACCCGCGTCGACCCGAACTCGACCGCGGCCGACAAGCGCATCCAGCCGGGCGAAGTCATCGTCGAGGTCGGGCAGGAGGCGGTCAACACGCCGGCCGACGTGACCAAGCGCGTCGAGGCTCTTCGCAAGGATTCCCGCAAGTCGGTGCTTCTGCTGGTCGCCAGCGCGACTGGCGACGTCCGGTTCGTGGCGATCGGCCTGGACTGACCTTTTCGCGAAGATAACGGCACGAACCGACGCCGCCGCCCGATCCGGGCGGCGGCGTTCTCTTTGGTGGCGGACGAAAGCCGGCGGATGCCTTGCCCGCAAGGACCGAACCCGTCACCCTTCGCATCCTGCGGATGCCCGCGCGCGAGCCGGCCGGTCCCGTGAACGCCATCGCCTTCGATACGTTGAAGTTCGTGCGCAACCTGCGCGAGAAGGCTCACCTCACGCCGGAGCAGGCGGAGGGGATGGCGGACGCCATGTCCGAGGTGTTCGCCAGCGGCATTCCGACCAAGACCGACATCGCGGATGTCCGGCACGACATCGAAGCGTTCCGCGTGACGACGCAGGCCGACATCGTCGCGGTCCGACATGACATCGATGCGCTGCGCTTCTCGACGAAGGCGGACATCGATGCCCTGCGTCTAGCAACCCGCGTGGACATCGCGACGGCGAAGTCCGACATCATCAAGTGGATGTTCGGGATGATCGGGTTCCAGACGGTCGCGATCCTCGGCGCGGTCGTCGCGCTCGTCCGCAGCCTGCACTGACAGCGGTCAGGCGACGAACTCGCTCGCCATGTAGCCCTGCAGGTAGAGCAGCGCGCTCAGGTCGCCGTGCTCGATCCGGGCGCGCGCCGCGGCGGCCACAGCCGGCTTCGCGCGAAACGCCACGCCGAGGCCCGCTTCGCCGAGCATGTCGAGGTCGTTGGCCCCGTCGCCGACCGCCATCGTCTCCGCTACGTCCAGTCCGAGGCCATCGCGGAGCGCGATCAGCGTCGCGCGCTTCTCGGCACGCCCGACGATGGGGTCGTCCACCAGGCCGGTCAGGCGCCCGTCCGAGAGCCCGAGCCGGTTGGCGTGATGCTCGTCGAAGCCGAGCGCTTCGGCGATCGGCCCGGTGAACAGCGTGAAGCCGCCCGACACCAGGCAGGTGCGTGCGCCGTGCGCCTTCATCGTGTGCACGAGCGTGCGACCGCCCGGCGTCAGGGTCAGCCGGTCGCGGATCAGCGCGTCGACGACGCCAGCCGATACGTCGCGAAGCAGGGCGACGCGCTGGCGCAGAGCGGGCTCGAAGGCGATCTCGCCGCGCATCGCGCGCTCGGTGATCGCCGAGACCTGCTGCTTCAGGCCGATCGTGTCGGCGAGCTCGTCGATGCATTCCTGCTCGATCATGGTCGAGTCCATGTCCGCGAGGAACAGGCGCCTGCGCCGGTGGGCGTCCGCCGGCAGCACCGCGACGTCGATCGGCTCGCCCGCGAGCGCCGTCCGCAACCGCGCGGTGAACGCCGGCGCGGCGACCGCAGCCCCCGGCACCAGCAACTCGGCGGCGACCTCGCCGTGCAGGATGCGCGGCTGATGCTCGGTCGCGAGAACCAGGCGCGCCTCGGCCAGCACCGCATCGGTGATGGCGGGGCGGGCCTCGTTTGCTATCAGGGTCGCGACAAGGGTCATCGGAGCCGACGATTTCGTGTTGCCGCTTTCAAGTGCGTCGTCGCAGGGGCGGCCGGAGGCGATCCTCATTGCAGGGCCGACCGCGTCGGGCAAGTCGGCGCTCGCGACGGCGCTGGCGCTCCGTCACGGCGGGATCGTCGTCAACACCGACTCGATGCAGGTCTACGCCGACCTGCGCATCCTCTCGGCGCGACCGGAGCTGGCGGAGGAGGCAAGCGTCGCGCATCGCCTCTATGGGCATGTCGACGGGGCGGTGAACTACTCTGCCGGGCATTTCGCGCGGGACGCCGCGTCGCTGCTGGCCGGTCTCGACGGGCGACTGCCCGTCTTCGTCGGTGGAACCGGGCTGTACTTCCGCAGCCTGGAGGAGGGCCTGTCCGACCTCCCGCCGGTGCCGGAGGCCGTGCGCGCCGCGATCCGCTCCGAGAGCGAGGGCCGCCCGACCGAGGCGCTGCACGCCGATCTCGCCGAACGCGACCCCGCCGGCGCCGCCCTGTTGCGGCCGAGCGACCGCGCCCGGGTCATGCGCGCGCTCGAGATCCTCGCCGCCACCGGCCGGCCGATCGCCGCGTTCCACGGGCCACGCGTGCCCGGTCCGCTCGCGGGGCGAAGGCTGCTGAAGATCTTCCTGGCGCCCGAGCGCGAACTGCTGCGCGCCCGCATCGACGCGCGCTTCCGCATGATGATGCAGCGGGGCGCCCTCGACGAGGTCGCGGCGCTGCGCGAGCGCCGCCTCGACCCGCTGCTGCCGGTGATGCGCGCCCACGGGGTGCCCGGCCTGATCGCGCATCTCGACGGCGCGATCGGGCTCGAGGAGGCGATCGTGCGCGGGCAGGCCGACACCCGGCGCTACGCCAAGCGCCAGTTCACCTGGTTCCGCCACCAGATGGGAGCGGAGTGGCGCTGGCTGGCGCCCGAGGCGGCGATGGCGGAAATCGCCTGAGGGATTTCAGCGCTCCAGGCGCGCGACGAGGCTCGACGTGTCCCAGCGGTTGCCGCCCATGGCCTGGACGTCGGCGTAGAACTGGTCGACGAGGGCCGAGACCGGGAGCTTGGCGCCGTTGCGGCGCGCTTCGTCGAGCAGGATGCCGAGGTCCTTGCGCATCCAGTCGACGGCGAAGCCGAAGTCGAACTTCCCCGCGTTCATGGTCGAGCCGCGGTTCTCCATCTGCCAGGAGCCGGCGGCCCCCTTCGAGATCACGGAAAGCACCGCCTCCACGTCGAGCCCCGCCTTCTTGGCGAAGTGCACGCCCTCGGACAGCCCCTGGACGAGGCCGGCGATGCAGATCTGATTGACCATCTTGGTGAGCTGGCCCGCCCCGACCGGCCCCATCAGCCGGCAGGCGCGCGCATAGGCGCCGATCGCGCTCTCGACCTTGTCGTAGCAGCCCTGGCCGCCGCCGCACATCACGGTGAGCATGCCGTTCTCGGCGCCGGCCTGGCCGCCGGAGACCGGGGCGTCGATGAAGCCCAGCCCCCTCGCGGTCGCGGCCTCGGCAAGCTCGCGGGCCACCTCGGCCGAGGCGGTGGTGTGATCGACGAAGATCGCACCGGCCTCCATGCCGGCGAGCGCGCCGTCCGGACCGAGCACGACGCCGCGCAGGTCGTCGTCGTTGCCGACGCAGGCGAAGACGATCTCGGCGCCCTCGGAAGCCTCGCGCGGCGTCGGCGCATGCGCGCCGCCGTTGGCCGCCACCCACGCCTCGGCCTTGGCGGCCGTGCGGTTGTAGACGGTGACCGAGTGGCCCTTCTTGACCAGGTGTCCGGCCATCGGGGCGCCCATGACGCCGAGCCCCAGGAACGCGACCTTCGCCATCATCCGTCTCCGTCTCGTGTGCTGATGGAGCGGTCTAGGTATCGCGCACCGCAGCGTCAAACCGCGGCGCCGACGAAGCGAAGCGGATCGCGACAACGCCGCGCGGTTGTCCACTCGCTGCCGCGATGGGGATTTTCCTCAATCCAAAATTGCGGCATCACGCGCGGGATCGTCGGCCCCCGTGCCGGCTTCGGGAGTGGAACGATGGGCGCGATCGGTAGGCATGGCCCCTGGGCCCTGGTCGGTGCGTTGGGGGCGGCGGCGCTCGCCATCGTCGCCGTCGAGCGCGGCGAAGCGGTGAACGCGCTCTGGCTCGTCGTCGCGGCGGTCTGCGTCTACCTCATCGCCTATCGCTACTACGCGCTGTTCATCGCCGAGAAGGTGATGCGGCTCGATCCCAAGCGCGAGACGCCGGCCGTCCTCCACAACGACGGGCTCGACTACGTCCCGACGAACAAGAGCGTCCTGTTCGGCCACCACTTCGCGGCGATCGCAGGTGCCGGCCCCCTCGTCGGCCCGGTGCTGGCCGCGCAGATGGGCTACCTGCCCGGCCTGCTCTGGATCCTCGCCGGCGTCGTGCTCGCCGGCGCGGTGCAGGACTTCATGGTCCTGTTCGTCTCGATGCGGCGCGACGGGCGCTCGCTCGGCGAGCTGATCCGCACCGAGCTCGGCACCGTCCCGGGCATCATCGCGCTGTTCGGCACGTTCCTGATCATGGTGATCCTGCTGGCGGTGCTCGCGCTCATCGTCGTCAAGGCGCTGGCCGAGAGCCCGTGGGGCACCTTCACCGTGATGTCGACGATCCCGATCGCGATGCTGATGGGCGTCTACACCCGCTACATCCGCCCCGGCCGCATCGGCGAGGTCTCGATCCTCGGCTTCGTCCTGCTGATGGCGGCGATCTTCGGCGGCGGCGCGATCGCCGACAGCCCGGTCTGGGGCCCGGTTTTCACCTTCACCGGGACGCAGCTCTGCTGGATGCTGATCGGCTACGGCTTCGTCGCCTCGATCCTGCCGGTCTGGCTCCTGCTGGCCCCGCGCGACTATCTCTCGACCTTCCTGAAGATCGGCACGATCGTCGGCCTCGCGCTGGGCATCGCCTTCGTCGCCCCGCACATGCAGATGCCGGCGGTGACCAAGTTCGTGGACGGCACCGGGCCGGTCTGGGCGGGCCAGCTCTTCCCGTTCCTGTTCATCACCATCGCCTGCGGCTCGGTCTCGGGCTTCCACGCGCTGATCGCCTCGGGCACCACGCCCAAGCTGATCGCCAGCGAGGCGGATGCGCGCTTCATCGGCTACGGCGGCATGCTGATGGAGAGCTTCGTCGCGGTGATGGCGCTGGTCTCGGCCACCGTCATCGATCCGGGCGTGTACTTCACGATGAACGCGCCGGTCGCGCTCCTCGGCACGACGCCGGAGACCGCCGCCGCCGCGGTGACGAAGCTCGGCTTCCCGACCACGCCCGAGGTGATCGCCCAGACCGCCAGCGACGTCGGCGAGCGTACCATCGTCGCGCGGGCCGGCGGCGCGCCGACCCTCGCCGTCGGCATGGCGCACATCATCTCCAGCGCCATCGGCGGCAAGGCGATGATGGCGTTCTGGTATCACTTCGCGATCCTGTTCGAGGCGCTGTTCATCCTCACCGCGGTCGATGCGGGGACCCGCGCCTGCCGCTTCATGGTGCAGGACCTGGTCGGGCTGGCGGTGCCGTCGTTCAAGCAGACCAACGCCTGGGTGCCGAGCATCCTGGCGACGGCCATCGCGGTCGGCGCCTGGGGCTACTTCCTCTACCAGGGCGTGACCGACCCGCTCGGCGGCATCAACACGCTGTGGCCGCTGTTCGGCATCTCGAACCAGATGCTGGCCGCCGTGGCGCTGACGCTGTGCACGGTGGTGATCTTCAAGATGAAGCGCGAGCGCTACGCGTTCGTGACGATCATCCCGACCGCGTGGCTGTGCATCTGCACCCTCACCGCGGGCTGGCAGAAGATCTTCTCCGCCGACCCGAAGATCGGGTTCCTCGCCCATGCCGAACGCTACGCGAGCGCGCTGGCAGAGGGCAAGATTCTGGCGCCGGCCAAGGACCTCGGCCAGATGGGCCAGATCGTGCTGAACGACCGGATCGACGCGGTGCTCGCCGGGCTGTTCATCGGCCTCGTCGTGGCGATCGCTGGGTTCGGCATCGCCGCCTGCGTCAAGGCGCTGCGCACCGACCGCTGGACGGCCCTCGAAAGCGAAGCCCGCATCGTCGCGGCGGAGTAGGGCCGATGGAGGCCACCTCGCAGAACCTGCGCGACCGCTGGAAGGCGCTGTCCAAGTGCGTCTGCGACGGCGCGCGCCTGATGGTGGGGCAGGGCGATTACGCGGCCTACGCCGCCCACGTCGCGCGGACGCATCCCGACCAGGCGCCGATGACCGAGATCGAGTTCTTCCGCCATCGGGAGAACGCGCGGTTCGGCGTCGGCAACACCAGCGGATTCCGCTGCTGTTGACCATGCGACGGCGTGACGGACGGATCGTTCGAGGATGCGGCCAGGTCGCGGGCGGGAAACGCTTGACTCCGAACGGGCATTTCCCGTGAGTCAGGCGAGCGCGAGGTAGGCAATGAGCATCTTCCAGGACGCCATTCTGCGGTTCGGCCGGACGATCATGTCCTATGCCGGCGACGGCCTGTTTCTTGCTGCCGCGGTTTCGGCCGCGGCCAACGTGACGATCGCCGACGGCGACGTCGACGAGGAGGAGGTCGAGTCGGCGATCTCGGGCATGCGCGCCAACCCGATCCTCCAGAAATCCTACGACACCCTGCGGATCGAGCAGGAGCTGTACGAGGGCATCGCCCGCGCCAAGACCCGCGCCGGGCGGATCGAGAACCTGCGCCACGTCGCGGCCATCGCCGACCGGCCGCTCGACCAGCGCCAGGACATCTTCCTGATCGCCGCCGACGTCGCCGATTTCGGCGGCATCAGCGAGGTCGAGCACAAGGCGCTCGACGAGATCGCCGCCGCCCTCCAGGTCGAGAAATCGGCCCTGCTGCGCTGACCGGCCGTCGATCGCAGGCCCGGAAGGGGATCCATGTCGCGGACCGGACAGGTTGCCTTCGACACCCGGCTCCGCGGCCTCACCGGGCTCGCGTTCGTCGGGTTCCTGCTCTCGCTCGTCACCTTCGGCATCTACCGCTTCTGGTACATGACCGACCTGCGGCGCTTCTTCTGGAGCCGCACCGTCGTCGACGGCAGCCCGGCGGACTACACCGGCACCGGGCGCGAGCTCTTTCTCGGCTTCCTCGCGGCCCTCGGGCTGCTGATCGTGATCTATGTCGGGCTGTTCGGCCTGGCGATCGCGCTGCCGAGCCTGGCGCCGTACTCGGCGATCCTGTCCTTCGTCATCTTGTTCCTGCTCGGGCAGTTCGCGATCTACCGCGGGCGCCGCTACCGGGCGATGCGGACGCTGTGGCGCGGCATCCGCCTCGGCCAGGACGGCTCGGGCCTCGCCTATGCCGGCCGGGCCGCCCTGTGGTGGGCGCTGACGCTGGCGACGCTGGGCCTCGCCTTCCCGTTCATGCGTGCCGGCCTCGAGCGCTACCGCATCGGCCACACCCTGATCGGCACCAGCCGGATGGCGTCCGACGCGCGCGGGCGCGCGCTCTTCGGGCCTTGGCTGCTGTTCTACGCGGTGGCGCTCGGCCCGGTGCTCGCCTTGCTGCTGGCGCTGATCGCCGCCAACGACTTCGTCCTGCCGATCGACCTGATGCTGCCCAAGCCCGGGGGCAAGGCCGGCGATCTCATCCTGAACCCCGCCTATGCCGGCACCCGGATCGCGACCCTCGCCGTCGCGCTCGGGATCACCGCCGGCTTCTGCCTTCCGCTCTCGCTCCTGCTGGTGCCGTTCTATCGGGCGCGCGAGACGCGGGTCTTCATGAACGCGGCGCGCCTCGGGCCGGTGCGCCTCGTCTCGACGCTCCGCGCGCGGCAATTCTACTGGCCCTACCTCGTCTACGCGCTGTCGCTCCTCGGCTTCGTCGTGGTGGTCGGCCTGATCGCGCTGCTCGCCGGCCTCGCCGCGCGGGCCGCAGGCGGCGACGGGCTGGCCTGGGCGGCGGTGCTCGGCGGCGGCCTGCTCTATCTCGGCGGCGCGCTCGCCTTCGCGGTGCTGTACGTGCGCGTCGTCCAGGCCCGACTCTGGGCCGCGGTCGCGACCACGACGCAGGTGGCCGATGCCGACGGCCTGAACCGCATCCTCGCCGCGAGCCACGGGCCCGGCAGCGGCCTCAACGAGGGCCTCGCCGACGCGCTCGACGTCGGCGGCGCGCTGCAGATCGGGTTCTGATGGCGCTCACCGCGTCCGGCCGCTGGTTCGACGGACGGAGCGCCGCGCCGCACGCGGTGACGCTGCACCTCGGCGAGCGCCTCGAGATCACCGGGCCGGAGGTGCATCGCGACTGGAACCTGATCGACCTGCGGGCCGGCGCGGCGCAGGCCCCGCTGCTGCGCCTCGGGATCGCGGGCGATCCCGGCCATGTCGAGATCGTGGACCCGTCGTTCGCCGCATGTCTCGAAACCCGCTGCCCCGACCTGCGCAAGCGCGCAGACGCGGGCGGAGGGACCTGGCGCCTCGTCGCCGGCTCGCTTGCGGTCGGCATCGCGGTCCTGCTCACCGTGTTCTTCGGCCTTCCGATCGCGGCGGGCGTTCTCGCGCCGCTGGTGCCGGCCGGCATCGAAACGCGCCTCGGCACCGCGGTGGAGGCGCAGGTGCTCGACCTGATGGGCGATCCGCCGCCCTGCGCGGAGCCGGCCGGCCGGGCCGTGCTCGACCGCCTCGTCGCCCGCCTCGCGGCCGGTCGCGGCCTGCCGCCCGATCTCGCGGTCACGGTCCGCCGCCACGACACCGCGAACGCGGTGACGTTGCCGGGCGCGCGCGTCGTCGTGTTCTCCGAGCTGATTGCCAAGGCGCGGAGCGCGGACGAGTTCGCCGGCGTGCTGGCGCACGAGCTCGGGCACGTGGCGCTGCGCGATCCGACCCGGGCGCTGATCCAGGCCTCGGGCACGTCGTTCCTGCTCAGCCTCGTGCTCGGCGACCTCACCGGCTCCACCGTGATCGTCGCCCTCGGCCAGGCCGTGCTCTCGGCCGGCTACAGCCGCGATGCCGAGCGGGCGGCCGACGCCTATTCCGTCGCCGCGATGCGGTCGGGCGGCGGCGACGCGGCGGCGCTGGCCTCGATGCTCGAGCGGATCGCCAAGGACGAGGCGGATGCCGACCCGGCCCTCCTGCGCAGCCATCCCTTCACCCGCGAGCGTGCCGCGACGATCCGCGCCCTCGCCGGGGCCCGGGACCCCGACAGGCACATCCTGAGCGACGCCGATTGGATGCAGCTGCGCGGGATCTGCCCCGGGGCGACGGACGGGCCGGACAAGCCTGCACCGAAACCCCGTCCGAGCCAGCGACGGCGGGTCTGAGCCGGCCTTCGACCACGCCGCAAGGGCCTGCGGCCTCTTCGCAGCCGCAGCGCGCGGACATGATCGCGAAACAATACTCGCGTTCGGTGGCGCCTGAATTCATGATGCGATGATCCGGGCCGTGGCCGGATCGCGGAGACCAGATGGGCCTCGTCCAGTACGCACTGAAGTTCCGCATCACGACCTACGTGCTCGCCGTGCTGATGATGCTCGCCGGGGGCGGCGCGATCGTGGTCGCGCCCAAGGACGTGCTGCCGATCGTCGACATCCCCGTGGTCGTGGTGGTCTGGACCTATACCGGCCTGTCGACGCCGGAGATGGAGCGGCGGATCACCACCTACGCCGAGTTCTCGCTTTCGAACAACGTCAACAACATCAAGCGGATGGAGTCGACGACGCTCCAGGGCACCGCGATCCAGAAGATCTACTTCGACGGCGAGGTCAGCGTCGACCTCGCCATCACCCAGGTCGTCTCGGCGATGAACTCGATCCGCTCGGCGATGCCGCCGGGCGTGCAGCCGCCGATCGTGCTGCGGTTCTCGGCCTCCTCGGTGCCGGTGATCCAGCTCGCGCTGACCTCGACCAAGGAGAGCCTGACCAAGGTCTACGATTACGCGCAGTACCGCATCCGCCAGCGCCTCGTGCAGGTGCCGGGCTCGACGCTGCCGTCGCCGTTCGGCGGCACGCCGCGCCAGATCATGGTCGATCTCGACCTCCAGGCGCTGCGGGCGCTCGGCCTCACGGCGCTCGACGTCACCAACGCGATGACGGCGCAGAACCTCACCGTGCCCTCCGGCTTGGTCAAGATCGGCGAGCAGCAATATCCGGTCCTGCTCAACGCGACCCCGGACGCGATCGCGGCGCTGAACGAGATCCCGATCAAGGTCGTGGCCGGCCAGCCGGTGCTGGTGCGCGACGTCGCCTACGTCCGCGACGGCGGGCCGCCGCAGGTCAACATCGTGCGCTCGGACGGGCTGCATTCGGTGCTGATGCGGATCTTCAAGAACGGCACCGCCTCGACGCTGGACGTGGTCAACAACGTCAAGAAGGTGCTGCCCGAGATCCAGGCCGCCGCGCCCGACGGCATGGCGATCAAGCCGCTATTCGACCAGTCGGTCTTCGTCTCCGCCGCGATCGAGGGCGTGATCCACGAGGCGGCGATCGCCGCCTGCCTCACCGGCCTGACGATCCTGCTGTTCCTCGGCTCATGGCGCTCGACCATCGTCGTTCTGATCTCGATCCCGCTCTCGATCCTGACCTCGCTCGCGATCCTCGCCGCCCTCGGCCAGACCATCAACGTGATGACGCTGGGCGGCCTCGCGCTCGCCGTCGGCATCCTCGTCGACGACGCGACGGTGGCGATCGAGAACACCTATCGGCTGTTCGAGGAGGGCGAGCCGTTCCGCAAATCCGTGGTCGAGGGCGCCGCCAGCATCGCGAAGCCGACGCTGATCTCGACGCTGTCGATCTGCGCCGCCTTCGTCTCGGTCTTCGCTCTGGCCGACACGCCGAAGTACCTGTTCACCCCGCAGGCGCTCGCGGTCGTGTTCGCGATGCTGACCTCGTACCTGCTCTCCCGCACCCTCGTGCCGGTGCTGATCGACGTGCTGGTCGCGCGCGAGTACGTCGAGCGACATGGCGGCGAGCACGACGCCGTCGCGCCGCCGCGGCGCGGGCGGGTGGCGCGGGCCATCGGTTGGCTCGGGCGCCCGGTGATCCACGTCGCCGGGCGTTTCCGGAACGGCTTCGAGGCGCGCTTCGAACGCTTCCACCGCGGCTATCTCGGGCTGCTCCACGTCGTGGTGCGCCGCCGCGTCGCGACGATCGCCGTCGTCCTGCTGGTGTTCCTCGGCACAGCCGGGCTGTTCACCTTCGTCGGGCGCGATTACTTCCCGCAGGTCGCCTCGAGCCAGCTCACGCTGCACCTGCGCACCCGGCCCGGCATGCGGATCGAGACCGCCGAGCAGGTCTTCGCGGCCGTCGGCGCCACGGTGCGCGAGGTGATCCCGGACGGCGAGATCGAGCAGATCCTCGACAACATCGGCCTGCCCTCGAACAACTACAACTTCGCGTTCTCGGACGGCTCCTTCGTCGGCTACAACGACGGCCAGATGCTGGTGAACCTGCGCGAGGGACACGGCGACGTCGGCGCCTACACGAAGCGCCTGCGCGAGGTGCTGCGCGAGCGCTTCCCCGACGTGATCGTCTACTTCCAGCCCTCCGACATCATCACGCAGATCCTGAACTTCGGCACGCTGGCGCAGATCGACATCCAGGTCTCGGGCCGCAACGCCGAAAAGGACCTCGCGGTCGCCCAGAACATCGTCCGCCGCCTGAAGGAGACGAAGGGCGCGGTCGACGTGCACCTGCACCAGATCGTCGGCACGCCGCAGTTCTTCGTCGACGTCGACCGCCGCCTCGCCTCGGAGCTCGGGCTGACCCAGCAGCAGGTGGCGCAGGGGCTCAACGTCTCCCTGTCGGGCTCCTTCCAGGTGACGCCGAACTTCTGGACCGACCCGAAGACCGGCATCCCGTACCAGCTCTGGGTGCAGACGCCGGAATACCGCAACGCCTCGCTCACCGACCTGCAGAACACGCCGCTGCTGGTGCGCGCCAACAGCGACCAGCCGGGCGTGCTGACCCTGCTCTCCAGCGTCTCGACCCTGCGCCGCGAGGCGACGCAGACCGTGGTCAACCACGTCAACACGGCGCCGACCTACAACATCTACGCGGCGGTGCAGGATTCCGACCTCGGCTCGGTGGCGCGGGAGATCCGCACCATCGTCGACGAGGAGCAGAAGGCGCTGCCGGTGCCCGACAAGATCACTGTGCGCGGGCAGATCGAGAACATGGACTCGGCGTTCCTGCGCCTCGGCGTCGGCCTGAGCATCGCGCTGATCGCCGTCTACCTGCTGATGGCGGTGAACTATCAGAGCTGGGGCGATCCCTTCGTGGTGCTGGCCGCCCTGCCGCTCGCCTTCTGCGGCATCGTCGCGAGCCTGTTCATCACCGGCACCACCTTCTCGATCCCGTCGCTGTTCGGCGCGATCATGTCGGTGGGCATCGCGTCCGCGAACTCGATCCTGCTCGTGACCTTCGCCCGCGAGCATCGCGAGGCGACGGGGTGCTCGGCGGTCGACGCCGCCCTGCTCGCCGGCGAGACGCGCCTGCGCCCGGTGCTGATGACGGCGGGCGCGATGTTCCTCGGCCTGATCCCGATGGCGCTCGGCACGGGCGAGGGCGGCGAGCAGAACGCCGCGCTCGCCCGCGCCGTGCTGGGCGGCATCGCCTTCGGCACGCCGGCGACGCTGCTGTTCGTGCCGTTCCTCTACACGCTGCTGCGCGCGGGCAAGGTCCGGGTGCCGGAGGACTACGCCTGAGCCGACATCAGCTCGGCGACGGCACCGGGCAGGTCCGAGAAGTGCGAGATCACCCGGTCCGGCCCGAGCTGGTCCACCGGCGTGTCGGTGTAGCCGAAGGTGACCGCCACCACCGGGATGCCGGCGGCCTTGGCGGCGTCGATGTCGGCGCGGGAATCGCCGACCATCACCGCGCGCTCCGGATCGCCGCCGGCCCGAGCGATGGTCAGCGTGATGTGGCGCGGGTCGGGCTTGCTGTAGGGGAAGGTGGCGCGCCCGCAGATCGCGGCGAAACGGCCGCCGATGCCGAGCTGGTCGAGCAGGTCGACCGCGAGCCCCTCGACCTTGTTGGTGCAGACGGCCAGCCGGAAGCCCTCGGCCTCGAGCCGATCCAGCGCCTCGACCACGCCGGGATAGAGGTGCGAGCGCTCGCACAGATGCGCGCCGTAATGCTCCAGGAAGTCGCCGAACAGCGTCTCGTGCCGCGCCGGCGTCAGCTCGCGGCCGGCGGCCTCGAAGCCGCGGCGGATCAGCGCCTTGGCGCCGGCGCCGATCAGGTCGCGGGCCTCCTCGAGCGCCAGTTCCGGCAGGCCTTCCCGCACAAGCAGCACGTTGAGCGTGCCGACGAGGTCGCCCGCGGTCTCAGCCAGGGTGCCGTCGAGGTCGAACACGGCGATCTTCGGCAGGGTGGGCATCGGGTCTTTCCGGGGCGGCGGGGGGAGGGGCCCTCGCTAGCCGGCCGCCCGCGGCGGGGCAAGGTTGCGGGCAGGTTTCGAAACCGTGCGCGTCGTGCGCGAGACGGCGTGCAGCGCCCCACACTTGCCCGAAACCCCCTCGAAAGGAGGGGCGTCACACCCTCCGGGACCCCCCATGAAACTCCCTCTGCTCGCCCTCGGCCTCGGCCTGCTCGCGCCGGGTGTCGCCGCCGCCGCCTCGTTCGAGTTCGTTCCGGCGCCCCAGGCCGACCTCAACCGCATGTATCGGGTCGACAAGGTCACCGGCGAGGTCACCTCGTGCCAGTACGGCTTGCAGGAAGGCGCCGGCGGCATCGGCCTCACGGTCTGCTTCGCGGCCGGCGAGGGCGCCGGTGCGCAGCCCCCGTCGGAATACGGGCTCGTGGCGACGCGCCACACCCGGGAGGCGGGCGTGTTCCGCGTGAACTACCGCACCGGCGAGATGAGCATCTGCTTCGTGCTGGTGAAGAAGGAGCAGGTCGTCTGCACCCAGCAGACCAACCCGTCGGCCGAGGGGGCCGCCGAGGCGCCGCTCGTCGGCAGCGTCCCGGGCCGGGCCGGCGCGAGCGCGACGCCGCCGCAGGGGGGCAGCCGGTTCTAACGAAGCCGGATCCCACCGGGGGGATCGTCATCCGAATACCGGTCTCGGCCGGTACCGCGGCTTCCCGGCGCGACGGCGGCCATGCTAGGGCGTGCCGCATCCCAACGGGACGGACCGGCACCCTGCGCATGCATCCTTTCGTGAGACCCGACGGCGGGACGTCGTCGTGAGCGGCCCGGACCTGCGCCGCGCGGCCGCCGCCTGCGCCCTCGATCTCGTCGAGCCCGGAATGCGGCTCGGCCTCGGCACCGGATCGACGGCGGCGGCCTTCGTCGCGTTGCTCGGCGCGCGGGTTCGTGACGGCCTCGACGTCGTCGGCGTCCCAACCTCCGAGGCGACCCACGCGGCGGCGACGCGGGAAGGCATCCGCCTTGCGACGCTGGAGGAACTGCCCGAGCTCGACCTGACGATCGACGGGGCCGACGAGGTCGATGCCGATCTCCGGCTGATCAAGGGCGGCGGCGCGGCGCTGCTGCGCGAGAAGATCGTCGCCTGCGCCAGCCGCCGCATGGTGGTGATCGCCGATGCCGCCAAGCGCGTCGGGACGCTCGGCGCCTTCCCGCTGCCGATCGAGGTCAACGTCTTCGGCCTCACGGCGACCCGGCGCGCCGTCGAGGCGGCGATCGCGCGCGCCGGCTGCACGGGTGCGGTCGCGCTGCGCATGGCCCCCGGCGGCGCGCCGCTTACGACCGACGGCGGCCACCACATCCTCGACGCGCGCCTCGGGCGGATCGCCGATGCCGAGCGGCTGTCGGCGCTGCTCTGGTCGGTGCCGGGCGTGGTCGAGCACGGCCTGTTCCTCGGGATCGCCACCGCGGCCATCCTCGCCGAGGACCGCGACGGGCAGGCCGAGATCACCGTGATCGGCAGCCTCGAATAGCTGCATCAGCGCGCCCGACGGCGCCCCGGCGACGGCCTCGGATGCCGGCGCCGGCTCTTCCCCTCGCTTCAGGAATGCCCGGAATGCCCGTCCTCTCCCGCCGCCTCTTCCCCGTGCTGGTCGCGGCCCTAGTCGCCGCTGCTCCCGGCCTCGCCCAGGCCCAGAAGGCTGCGCCTCAGAAGCCCGCCGCGACGCCGGCCGCGCCCGCCGCCCCGGCCACGCGCGGCGCCCCGACGATCGGCGCCAACCATCTCGCGCTCGCCCGCGAGGTGATGCTCAATTCCGGCATCGCGCGCTCGTTCGACTCGATCATTCCGGCCTTCGCCGAGCAGATCAAGCAGCAGACCGTCACCCGCCCCGAGCTGAGCAAGGACCTCGACGAGGTGCTGCAGGGCCTCAACCCCGAGATGGAGCTGCAGAAGCAGCGCATCATCGACACCGCGGCGCGAATCTACGCGAACAAGCTGAGCGAAGCCGAGCTGCAGGACATCGCGGCCTTCTTCCGCTCGCCCGCCGGCAAGCGCTACGTCGAGACCCAGCCTCAGATCCTCGACGAGATGGTGCAGGCGATGCAGACCTGGACCCAGGAAGTCTCGGAATACGTCATGGTCCGCGTGCGCGCCGAGATGGGCAAGCGCGGGCACCAGCTCCAGTAGGCACACGAATCGACCGCGCGGCCGGCCCGTGTCCCCGTCCCGACGTCTTTATGCAGCGGGCGCCGTCGCGCTCGCCGTGATGCCCCTGGCGATGGCGCTGGCCAACCGGTCGAGCCCCCTCGTCGTCGCCATCGCGGCCGTCCTGTTCCTCGCCGGGCGCTGCGTCGAGGATGCCGGCGCGGTCCCGCGCCGCCTCGTCCCGCCGCTCGCGAGGCCGATCGGCCTCGCCGCGCTGGCGTTCCTCGCCTGGTGCGCGCTCACCCTGGCCTGGACGCCGTTCCCCGCGCTGTCGCTGCGGATGGCCGGCGAGTTCCTGCCGACGCTCGTCGCCGCCTACCTCCTCGTCCGCCTCGCGCCGGGGCGCATCCCGGCCTTCGCGGCCCCGCTCGCGGCGGCGATGGTGGTGCTCGCCGGGCTGACCATCGCCGTCGGCCTCGCCACCGGCCTGCCGCTGCAGCGCGCGCTCGGTCAGCGGGTGGCGGAATTCGTCTACAACCGCCCGGCGCTGACCCTCGCCGTCGTCGCCGGCCCGCTCGCCCTGGCGCTGTGGCGGCAGGGCCGGCGGGTTCTCGCCCTCGTCGCTTTGGCCTTCGCGGCCCTCGGCATCCTGCGCTCGGTGAGCGGAGCCGCCGCCATGGGGCTGATCGCCGGCGGGGCGATGTTCGCCCTCGCGCGGCTCGTGCCGGGCCGGCTCGCCGTCGGCGTGGCCGGGCTGAGTCTCGGCCTCGCGGTGGCGCTGGCGCCGGTGGAGGGCGACCTGCTCGATCGCTTCATGCCGGAGGCCGCGCACGAGCGGCTGGTGCATTCCTCGTCGCGCGCCCGCGTCGCCATCGCCCGCAGCTTCGGCGCCGCGGTCGCGGCGGATCCGTGGGTCGGGGCGGGCTTCGGCACCTCCGCCCGCTTCGCCGAGACGCCGGTGGCCCAACGCCTCGATCCCGAGATGCGCACGCTTCTGGCGGTCGGCCATCCGCACAACGCGTTCCTTCAGGTCTGGGCCGAGCTCGGCGTTGTCGGCGCCGTGCTCGTGGCGGCCGTCTCGATGCTGATGCTCGCGCCGGTCGCGGGTTCGGATCCGGCCGAGCGCGCGACGGCGCTCGCCCTGATCGCGGCGGCGGCGGCCATCGCCTTGGTCGAGCACAACACCTGGGCGGCGTGGTGGACCGCCGGCCTCGGCGCTGCCATCACCTGGCTGCGCGATGCCGGGCACCGCACCGCGCAGGCACCCCTTCCCCGGCCCTCGGCCGCGCCCGATCGGACCCCGTCATGACCGACACCTACGACGTCGACCTGTTCGTCATCGGCGGCGGCTCGGGCGGCGTTCGCGCCGCGCGGATCGCGGCCGGCTACGGCGCCCGCGTGACCATGGCGGAAGAGTACCGCGTCGGCGGCACCTGCGTGATCCGCGGCTGCGTGCCGAAGAAGCTGATGGTCTATGCTGGTCGCTTCGCCGACGAGTTCGAGGACGCCGCCGGGTTCGGCTGGACCGTCGAGGCACCGCGCTTCGACTGGAGCGTCCTGAAGCGGAGGCGCGACGCCGAGGTGACCCGGCTCGAAGGGATCTACGACGCCAACCTGATCCGCGCCGGGGTCACGGTGGTGCCGGAGCGCGCCGTGATCGAGGACGCGCACACGATCCGCCTCGTCGGCAGCGGCGCGCGCGTGACCGCCAAGGTGATCCTGGTGGCGGTCGGCGCCCATCCGGTGAAGAAACCGGCGGTGCCGGGCGCCGAGCTGGCGATCACCTCGAACGAGGTGTTCGAGCTGGAGACGCTGCCCGAGCGCATCCTGGTGATCGGCGGCGGCTACATCGCCGTCGAGTTCGCCGGCGTGTTCGCGGCCCTGGGCAGCCGGACGACGCTGCTCCATCGCGGCGACAGGCTGCTGCGCGGCTTCGACGACGAGATCCGCGACGCGCTCGGCGAAGCCTACGCCAGGCGGATGTCGCTCAAGCTCGGGCGCACCCTCGCGAAGCTCGAGCGCGTCGCGGGCGGGATCGCCGCGACGCTGGACGACGGCGAGACGATCACGGTCGACCAGGTGCTGATCGCGACCGGCCGGCGCCCGAACGTCGGCGGGCTCGGCCTCGACCGCGTCGGGATCGAGACCGACGCCGCCGGCGCGATCCCGGTCGACGCCTACTCGCGGACCGCGGTGCCCTCGATCTACGCGGTCGGCGACGTCACCAATCGCGCCAACCTCACGCCGATCGCGATCCGCGAGGGCCACGCCTTCGCCGACACGGTGTTCGGCGAGAAGCCGGCCTGCGTCGACCACCGCCTGATCCCGACCGCGGTGTTCTCGACCCCGGAGATCGGCGTCGTCGGCCACAACGAGGACACCGCCCGCGCGATCTTCGGCAAGATCGACGTGTTCAAGGCGAGCTTCCGGCCAATGAAGGCGACGCTGTCGGGACGCGACGAGAAGATTCTGATGAAGGTGCTGGTCGACTGCGCCAGCGACAAGGTCGTGGGCGTCCACATCTTCGGGCACGATGCCGGCGAGATCATCCAGGCGGTCGGCATCGCGGTGACCATGGGCGCGACGAAGGCCGATTTCGACCGCACCATCGCGGTGCATCCGACCGCGTCCGAGGAACTGGTCACCATGCGGGTCCCGCAGGTGACCAAGCATCCCGTCGCCGTCGGCTGACGATCCCGGTCGCGCCGGGTCTCGACGGCGCGGTTTCACGAGCCATATCCGATCGATGGGCAAGAAAGACTCCGGCAAGAAAGACCCCGGCAAGCGCGAGCCGGGCAAGGCCGGCCCGGCCGAGCCGGTGCCGACCGCCGGCGACGCGCAGGCGCGGCGTCAGCGCGTGATCGACGGCCTCCTGGCCGACGCGCTCCGGCCGGCCTTCACCACCACCCTGCCGAGCCGGGACGCGCTGGCGCCCGACATCCAGGGCGCGATCGAGGCGCTGCTGACGAAGGCGGCGGCCCGGCGCAGCCGCTGCCTGACCTACGAGGACCTGGAGGAGGCGCTTCCGCCCCGGGACGTCTCGGCGGAGGACCTGGAAGCGATCTTCTGGATCCTGGCCGAGCACGGCATCGAGGTCGAGGACGGCGAAGGCTGATCTTCGCGGAGGCGGATACGGGACCTGACCCCCGATCCGCCCTGGCCTGCGCCGGCCTCATCTCGCACCCCGGAAAAAAGCACTCTATAAGCCGCGCTTCGCGCCAGGCTTCGGCGTGGAGGAAAGATCGCCGCACGGTGCGGGGGAGTTGTGTGATGGGCGAGCGTTGGACACCGAAGACATGGCGTGACCTGCCGATTCAGCAGGTGCCGGCCTATCCGGATCCGGCCGCCCTCGAAGCGGTCGAGGCCCAGCTCGCGAGCTTCCCGCCCCTGGTCTTCGCCGGCGAGGCGCGCAAGCTCAAGACGGCGCTCGCGCGCGTCTCCACCGGGCAGGCCTTCCTGCTTCAGGGCGGCGATTGCGCCGAGAGCTTCGACGAGCATTCGGCCGACAACATCCGCGATTTCTTCCGCGTGTTCCTGCAGATGGCACTGGTGCTGACCTTCGCCGGCGCGTCGCCGGTGGTGAAGGTCGGGCGCATCGCCGGGCAGTTCGCCAAGCCGCGCTCCTCGCCGACCGAGACGCTCGACGGCGTGAGCCTGCCGAGCTACCGCGGCGACATCGTCAACGGCCTGACCTTCACGGACGAGGCGCGCATCCCGGACCCGCGCCGGCAGCTCGAGGCGTACCGGCAGTCGGCGGCGACGCTCAACCTGCTGCGCGCCTTCGCGACCGGCGGCTACGCCAACCTCGAGAACTCCCACCGCTGGATGCTGGGCTTCGTCAAGGACAGCCCGCAATCGTCTCGCTACGCCGACGTCGCCGAGCGGATGACGGAGGCGCTCGACTTCATGCGCGCCATCGGGATCAATCCCGAGACGCACCAGGAGGTGCGGACCACCGACTTCTATACCAGCCACGAGGCGCTGCTGCTCGGCTACGAGGAGGCGATGACCCGCGTCGATTCGACGACCGGCGATTGGTACGCCACGTCTGGCCACATGCTGTGGATCGGCGACCGGACGCGCCAGCCCGATCACGCCCACGTCGAGTACGCCCGCGGCATCTGCAACCCGATCGGCCTGAAGTGCGGGCCGTCGATGGAGCCCGACGGCCTGATCCGGCTCGTCGACAAGCTGAATCCCGGCAACGAGGCCGGTCGGCTCAGCCTGATCTGCCGGTTCGGGGCGGACAAGGTCGGCGAGCATCTTCCGCGCCTGGTTCGCGCGATCGAGCGCGAGGGGCGCAGCGTCGTGTGGGTCTGCGATCCGATGCACGGCAACACGATCTCGGCCGGCCGCTACAAGACGCGCCCGTTCGAGCGGGTGATGCAGGAGATCGAGGGCTTCTTCGGCGTCCATTCGGCCGAAGGCACCATCCCGGGCGGCATCCACCTGGAGATGACCGGCAAGGACGTGACCGAATGCACGGGCGGCGCCCGCGCGCTGACGGCCGACGACCTCCAGGATCGCTACCATACCTACTGCGACCCGCGCCTCAACGCGGAGCAGGCCCTGGAAGTGGCGTTCCGCACGGCCGAGCTGGTCAAGCGCGGCCGCACGGTGATCGAACGCCCGCGCCTCGACGCGGCGGAGTAGGACCGCCGGCCCGCGACTCGACCGATCGAATCCGCGTCGGCCGAACCGGCCGGCGCGGATCAGGCGATCGCCCGCGCCGCGCCGTTCCAACGGGTGATCAGGGCGGGCAGCTCGACCGAGGGAACCGGTCGGCTGAACAGGTAGCCCTGCACCTCGTCGCAGCCCTCGGCTCGCAGCTTGGACAGCTGCGCCTCGGTCTCGACGCCCTCGGCCGTCGTGGTCATCCGCAGGCTGGCGCCCAGGCCGATCACCGCACGGACGATGAACTCGGTCCCGTTCTCGGCGCACAGGTCGCGCACGAAGGACTGGTCGATCTTGATCTTGTCGAAGGGGAAGCTGCGCAGGTAGCTCAAGCTCGAGTAGCCGGTGCCGAAATCGTCCATCGAGACGCGGGCGCCGAGCATCTTGAGATTGTGCAGGATCGCCGTCGTCGCGCCCGGGTTGGCGACCAGCACCGATTCGGTGATCTCCAATTCGAGGCGCTGGCCGGGCAGGCCGGTGCGCTGCAGGGCCTCGCGCACGACGGTGATCAGACTCGCGGAGGTGAATTGCACCGCCGAGACGTTCACGGCGACCTTCAGGCCCTCGGGCCAGCGGGCGGCCTCCTCGCAGGCGCGGTGCAGCACCCATTCGCCCAGCGGCACGATCAGGCCGAGCTCCTCGGCGACGGGGATGAACTCGACCGGCGACACCCATCCGCGCACCGGGTGGTTCCAGCGCAGCAGCGCCTCGAAGCCGCAGATCCGCTCGGCGTTGAGGCAGTAGATCGGCTGGTAGTGGACCTCGAAGGCTTCGTTGGCGACCGCCTCGCGCAGGTCGACCTCGAACAGCCGGCGTGCCTGCAGGCGCGCATCCATCTCCGGCTCGAAGAACCGGAACGATCCGCGGGCGTCGACCTTCGACCGCGCCAGCGCGACGTCGGCGTTCATCAGGAGCTTCTCGCAGCTCGTGCCGTCGTACGGCGCCAGGGTGATCCCGAGGGTGACGCCGAGGGTCACCGTGTGGCTCGACAGGACGAAGGGCGCGCCCAGCACCTCGACGAGGCGGCGGGCGAGCACGGCGGCATCCTCGGCGGTGTCGATCCCGCGCTGCAGGATCGCGAACTCGTCGCTGCCGAGGCGGGCGCAGCTGTCGATCTCGCGGATGCAGGCGCCGATCCGGTTGGCCGCCGCCTGCAGCAGCTCGTCGCCGACCACGTGGCCGAGGGTGTCGTTCACCGGCCGGAAATCGTCGAGATCGAGGCAGAACACGGCAAAGCCGGTGCCGCGCCCGGCCTGCGCGATCGCGGCGTCGACCTGCTCGCTGAACAGGATCCGGTTCGGCAGGCCGGTGAGGGTGTCGTGGTGGGCGAGATAGGCGATCCGCGCCTCGGCCTGGCGCCGCTCGGTCACGTCGTCGTAGGTCGCGACGAAGCCGCCATCGGCGGTCATCCGCTGCTCGATGGCGACGACCCGGCCGTTGGCGAGTTCCTGGAAATGGGTGCGCTGGCGGCTCGTCCCGAAGATGCAGGCGGCCTCGCGCAGCATATCGGCGAGGGTCGAGCCCGGATGGTGGCCGGCGCCGAGGCTGCATTGGAGCACCGCTTCGGCCGACATGCCCGGCACGACCGAACCGGGCGGCAGGTTGTAGATCTCGGCGTAGCGCCGGTTCACCACCATCAGGCGGTGGTCGGCATCGTACAGGCACAGGCCCTGGCTCATGTTGTCGAGCGCCGCGTCGAGGCGCAGGTTCGTCTGCGTGAGCCCGGCCTCCTGCTCCTTCAGGACGCTGATGTCGCTGCACACGGCGACGAACCCGCCCTCCTGCGTGGCGCTGCGGCTGACGCGCAACCAGCGGCCGTCGGCGAGCAGGACCTCGCCATCGCGCGACAGGGTCCGCGCGCAGTCGATCATCGGGGCCGGCGCGTCGATCTCGCCGTTGGCGAGCGCGATCACCGACGATCCGACCTCGACGGCCGAGCGCAGGCCGCTGAAGAACTCCAGCGCCTGGGCGTTGGCCAGAGCGATCCGCCCGTGGGCGTCGACGACCACGACGCCTTCGCGCGAGCTTTGGAGCGCGTCGGCCAGAAGGGCCTCGGCGGAGCGGCGCTGGCTGACCTCGCGCTCCATCATCGCCTGGATGTTGTCGCGCATGGTCGCCATGGCCCGCAGGAGCGCACCCAGCTCGTCGCGGCCGCCGGTCGGCACCGCGTCGTCGAGGCGGCCGGCCGCGATTCGCTCTGCGACCGCCGAGGCCGAGGCGAGCGGGCCGATGATCCGGCGGTTCAGCAGGTAGGCGACGAAGCCGGACAGGATCAGCGCCACCGCCATCGCGATCACGTTGAAGCGGATCTCCTGCGCGACGACGGTCCGGGCGGTCTGGCGGAAGACGAAACCGTCGCCGGCGGTATAGTTGACCAGAAGCTCGATCTGCCCGTCGACGATGCCGGCCTGGCGGTCGAGGGCGTCCCAGGCGGCGCTCTTGCCGGTCGATCCGTCGAGGCCGTGGCGCATCGACTCCCAGAGCTCCACGCCCTCCTGGACGGCCTTGGCCGAACGGATCACACGGTCGGATTGCGAGCGCTCGACGGCGATCCCGAGGTCGTCGGAGAGCGTCGCGGCGAGCTCGTTGATCTCGGCATCGAGCTTGGAGGCGGCCGCCGGATCGCCGGTCACCATGCGCCGGGCGAAGGCGGAGCGCATCTTGGCGAAGTCCGCTGCCGCGGCCCGCGCGTAATTGATCGACATCAGCGATTCGTCGTAGGTGCGGTTGACGAGCTCGCCCGCATCCTGAAGGCCCCGGATCGCGTAGAGACCGAGCGCGCCGGTGATCAGGCTCATGGTCAGGAACGCCAGGAGGATCCGGCCACGGATGGTCACCCGCGCATCCACCATGCGCGGCATCCCGCTCGTTGCCGAGCGTGGCCTCCTATTCGGTCCGGTCCCATTCCATCGCATCGAGACGTAGCTTCTTTCTGCCCGCGCTCGGCCAAGTTAAATGCGAAATGTTAAGGCGCCATTAGCCGGTGCGCCGCGTATCGGCGGCTGGATCGGGCACCGAGGCTCGTACCGAAGCCCGATGCAACGCTGCAGTTACGTTGTGGAGCACGCGAAAGCCGCCGTCGACATCAGCAGAATCTTAACCACGGCCGCGCAACCATGAGGCGTTATCTTCGAGGACGCCATGCCCAACCTCAGGCAATCGGTGATCGGCCGCGCGAGCCCACGCTCGGCCCCACGCGCCGTCGCCGGCACGGCGGCGGCGCTGGTCGCGGGCGTTCTGGCAGGCATGGCCTTCGTCGGCCGGCTGGAAGCGAGCGGTCACCTCGTGTCGCAGAAGGGCCGGGCGTTCCAGCCCAACAGCCTCGTCGTCACCCGCGGCGACACGATCACCATCGTCAACGACGACAGCGACCTGCTCCACCACATCTACATCGAGTCGGACGCCTTCAACTTCGATTCCGGCGATCAGGTCCCGGGCAGCCGCACGCCGGTGACGTTCGAGAAGAACGGCACCTTCCTCGTGCTGTGCGGCATCCACCCGAAGATGAAGCTCATCGTCCGGGTGAACTGAGCGCCCTCAGCGCGCCGCCGCCTGCACCGGCTTGGCCTCGCCGGGGCCGCCATCGCGCTTGATCCGCTGGCCGTCGCGAAGGTCGGCCGGCGGCCCGAGCACGATCCGCTCCTGCCCGGTCAGGCCCTGGTCGATCTCGATCGTCGTCCCGAAATCGCGCCGGATATGCACCGAGCGCCACTCGGCCCGGTCGTCGTCTCCGACGACCACGACCTGGGTGCCCCCCTGGTTGAACACCAGGCCCTCGGCGGGAACGATCACCGCCGGCTCAGGACGCGGAATCTGCAGGGTCACGTAGACGTAGAGGCCGGCGCGCAGCGTCCCGTCGGGGTTCGGCACGTCGACTTCCGTCGTCAGGGTGCGCGACGCGGTCAGCAGCGCCACCGAGCTGCGCTCGACCCGGCCCGAGAAGGTGCGGTCCGGAATCTGCGGCACCTTGATCGTGGCGACGACGTCCTTCCTGACGCCGATCGCCGCGTTCTGCGGCACGTTCACGCTGATGCGCAGGATGTCGTCGCGATCCATGCCGAGCAGCGCCGTGCCGCTGCCGTCGGCCTTGACCAGGTCGCCGACGTCGACGCTGCGGGTCGTGACGACCCCGTCGAAGGGGGCGACCACGTCCTTGAAGCTGGTGAGCGCCTTGAGGCGATCGACGGTCGCGTCCTGCGCCTTGATGTTGGCCTCGGCGACCTTCACCCCGGCTTCCGCGGCCGCGAGGGAGGCGCCCTGGCTCAGCACGCCCGCCTGCGAGTTGTCCGCGTTCTGGCGCGAGGCCCAGCCCTGCGTCGCCAGCGTCGAGGTGCGGTTGTTGGTGAGGTTGGCGAGATTGACGTTGGCGCGCGCCTGGTCGACCTGCGCCTTCGCCTGAAGCAATTGCGCCCGCATCTGCCCGGCCTGCGCCTCGGCCTGAGCGAGCTGCTGGTCCAGCTCGGGCGCCGCGATCCGCAGCAGGATGTCGCCGGCCTTGACCCGCGACCCGATGTCGACGCGGCGCTCGGCGATGTAGCCGGTCGCGCGGGCGAAGATCGCGGCGCGGGCGAAGGCCTGGGTATCGCCGGGCAGGGTCAGGTCGACCGGCTTGTCGCTGCGCTCGACCGCGGCGACGCGCACGGCCGGCACGGTATCCCGCACCTTGCGCTGCGTCTCCGTGGCGGCGGCGGACTGCTTCCAGTGCCCGTAGCCGCCCCAACCGAACAGGCCGGCCGCCACCAGGCCGACGAGGACGAACGGGCGCTTGCCCGGCGGCGGGGGAACGTCGCTGACCGCGGCGTGGGGCTTCATGATGCGCTCGCCTTCAACCGGCAGCAACGATGCCGATGCGACCTCGACGATAGCCGGCATCGCGCTTGGAGCCTAGCGGTTGCGGTGCCGCATCGCCGACGATCACGCCGTCACCACATCGCGGCAAAGGCGTGGAATGCCAGAACGTCTCCCGGATCGATCCGGTCGAGATGGTCGGGCACGTCGGCGAAGCCGTCGCTGCCGGTGAGCGAGGTGATGGTGCCCGAGCCGCGTCGCGGGAACAGCGTCGCCTCGCAGGCCCCGTCGGCGGCTCGATGCACGCAGACGCGCAGGAACTCGCGCCGGCCCGGCTTTCGCAACAGCGCGAAGGCGGCCCGCACGGGCATGCCCCTGGGCTCCGTATGGACCGCGCCGCCGAGGCGATCGAGAAGCGGCCGGACGACGAAGGCGAGGGTGACGAAGGCCGCGACCGGATTGCCGGGCAACCCGACGAACGGCGTGCCGGCGACCACCCCCATGGCGACCGGGCGTCCGGGCTTGATCGCCAGCCGCCAGAACGCGAGCGATCCCGCGGCGGCGACCGCGTTCTTCACGTGATCCTCCTCGCCGACCGAGACGCCGCCCGAGGTGAGGATCAGGTCGTGCCCCTGCGCCGCCTCGCGCAGGCGTGCGGCGAGCACATCCGGGTCGTCGCGCAGGATGCCGAGGTCGCGGGCATCGGCCCCGAGCCGCCGCAGCAGCGCGATCAGCATCACGCGGTTGCTGTCGTGGATGCCGGACGCCGCGCGCGCGCCGCCGGGCTCCGTCAGCTCGTTTCCCGTGGAGAACACCGCGACGCGCAACGCCCGCCGCACGGGAATGGCGTCGCGTCCGATCGCGGCGGCGAGCGCCAGATCCTGCGGTCGCAGCCGACGGCCGGCGGGGATCGCGACGCTGCCTCGCGCGATGTCCTCGCCCGCCGGGCGACGATTGGCGCCGCGGACGATGCCGGACGGCAGCACGACGCCCGCGGGCGTGACCTCGACGTCCTCCTGCATGACCACCGTGTCGGCACCATCCGGCATCGCCGCGCCGGTGAAGATCCGGTCGGCGGCGCGCGCGGAAAGCGCCGACGGCGCGGCGCCGGCCGGCAGGCGCCCGCGGACCGGCAGCAGCGTCGATCCGGTCTCGGACAGGTCGGAGAAGCGCACCGCGTAACCGTCGACCGCCGAATTGTCGAAGGGCGGGACGTCGATCGCCGCCGAAACATCCTCGGCGGCGATGCGGCCGTCGGCCTGCGACAGCGGAACGGATTCCACGCCGGCCACCACGGGGAGCCGCGACAGGATCATCGCCGTCGCCTCGGCGACGGTCATCACCGGCACCGACGGATCGAAGCAGTCGTCGCTGAGGCGCGTCATCGTGCGCCGCGCCCGTGCCGCCCCTCTGGCGGTGCCGAACCGGATCGTGCGGATGAAGCAGGTGCTGCGCGAGGCGTCACGGGCGGCCGATGGATCGATGGGTGTCGGGCTTGCGGCATCGCGGCCGGCCGATCAAGCCCCGCTGAAACCAAACGGCGTTCCCGACGTAGGGGAACCGCGAGCCGGGCGCATGACGTTTCGCGGGCAGAACGATCCGCATGCGTAGTCGGCCGGCGACGATCTACGTAACCCGCGACCGCATGGTGCGTTGCAAAAAGATATGCGAGATTCGTCCTAGGCAAACGCGTGATCATTCGTCGATTCGGATATCGCACCGGGCGGTCGTTCGTCTCGAAGACACCTTCACCTCGTCAGATCGATATCATGGCCGGACACGGAAACATTCAGACACGGACTGGCGTCGCGCGCGTGATTGCTGCACGGTGCCGCGCGCTCTCCGACCGTCGGGGACGCGGCGCATGAGGCTTCCGAAGATCGGACGCTTCGGTCGGCGCTTCGCCGTGATCCTGTCCGGCGAACTGATCCAGAGCCTGTTCCACTTCGTCCTGAACATCGTGCTCGTGCGGGAGCTCGGCGCCCACGGGTACGGCCTGTTCGCGATCGTGTTCACGATCGGCGCCGTCGGCGTCACGTATATCCGGGCCCTCGTCGCAGTGCCGGCGACGCTCTTTCTCGCGCGCAGTTTCGGCCGCCCGGCGGAACGCGGCCACGACATGGTGTTCGGCTCCGGAGCGACCGCCGTCGCGCTGCTGATGGCCGCCGCTGTGTCGGTCGGGCTCGCGCCGGTGCTCGGGGTCACGGCGCTCGCCGGCGGCGCCTTTGTCGGGCTCTACGCCTTCCGCAGCTACCTGCGGATCGTGCTGCTGGCGCGCCGCGCGCCCTGGGTCGCGGGCGCGAGCGACATGGTCTATTCGGCCTGCGGGCTGGCGCTCGTCGTCTTCCTCCATGCCGGCGACGACGCCCTGCTCGAGCACGCCTTCCTCGGCATCGCGGCCGCGCACGCGGCCGGGATCGCCGTGGCGTTGGCGGCGATCGGGCGACCGGTCCGGGTCTCGTTCCGTGCCAGCGTGCGGCTGCGCTACCTGGAGATCTGGCGCACGCTGGCCTGGTCGCTGCTGGGCGTCACCGGCACGACCGTCCAGGGCCAGGGGCTGACGCTGCTGTTCGCGCTGCTGGCCGGGCCCGCGGCCTATGCGCCGATCGCCGCGACTTTGGTGCTGTTCGCGCCGCTGCGGATCCCGACCAACGCCCTCAACAACATGGTCCTGCCGGAGATCTCGGCGTTGCTCGCCGCGGGCCGCCGGCGCGAGGCGCGGCGCCTCGTCGTGCGCAGCACGGCCCTGATCGGCCTCGCCTGCCTCGCCTACGGGGTCGCGATGTGGACGGCGCTGCCGATCATCGAGCGGCACCTGTTCAACGGGCGCTTCGCAAGCGAGCCGATGGCCGCGATCGGTTTCGGCGTCTGGTGCGTGGTGACGATCGCGCTGCTCTACGCCATCCCGCGGGCGTTCCTCGAAGCGTCGGCCGCGTTCCGAGTGATCGCCGCAGGCGCCCTGGTCAGCGCCGGCATCGGCTTCCTGATCATGGTGCCGCTGCTGCTCACCCTGGCGCCGCCCTTCGCGCTGATCGGCCTCGCGGTGTCGGAATGCGTCACCGCGTTGTGGTCGGCGAAGGCGTTCCGCGACCGGTCCCGCCATCCCGACGGGCGGGTGCGCGAGGCCGCCGACCGCTTCGCGGCCGGCACGTCGGCACCGGCGGCCGCCGCCTGAACGGACGCCGGCGTTCCGGGTTCAGGCGGCTTCGCTCGCCGCTGCAACCTGCGGCGGCGGCGTGCCGCTGCGGCGGCGCATCTCGCGGACCACGAGGTTCCAGGAATCGAGCATCATCGCGGCGGCGCCCGGCAGCGTCCTGCGGCCCATGAAGGCGTCGAGCGTGACGCTGGTGGTGGCGAAGCGGCTCTTGAACGCCTCGGCCCCGCACAGGAAGTCGACGGTGTGCAGCCCCTGGTCGATCGACCACTGGATGTAGTCCATCATCAGCACCATGCCGGGCGAGCCGCGCTCGAACGCCGGATCGTAGGTGGTGACGAAGGCCATCATCGTGCCGGCCTGGACGAAGTTGATCGACACCGCGACGATGACGCCGTCGCATTCGAGCACGAAGGCGCGCAGCAGGCCGGTCTCGGCCAGCACCCGCACCAGGGCGGAGAGCGCCGGCGACCCCTCGTCGTAGAGGTTCGATTCGAGCTGGTTGCCCGCGAGCCACTTGCGCTTCAGGTCGGCGAGCCGCAGCAGCACCGGCTCCATCGGCGCGTCGGGCGGCAGCAGGCGGAAGCGCAACGGGCCGGATTCGCCGATGAACTTCTGGCCGCGGCGATAATTCTGGCGGGTCTTCTTCGATTGCGCCGCGACCCAGGCCTCGCCCGCCGGCCAATCGCCGGCGACGCGGAAGCTGACCTCGCTGCGATGGTTCGGTCGCAGGCGCACGCCGGCCGCCTGGCTCGGATCGAGCAGCGCCCGTGCCTTCGCACCCGGAAGCAGGCGGTTCAGGTAGACCAGGTCGAACCCGCCGGCGGCCGAGAGATGCGCCCACATTCGCCGCACGAGCCCGGGATCGTCGCCGGCCAGGAGGGCGTCGCCGTAATCGGTGTGGTCCTTGGCCGCCCATTCGAGCAGGCGCAGCCCCTTCCGCCGGCAGGTCGCCATCGGCAGCACCGCGACCAGGGCGTCGCCGCGCCAGGCCAGCACGATCTGCAAGGCGCGCCGCTCCCGATCCGGCACCGTCGCCCACCATGCGGCGATCCAGGCCTGGCTCTGGAACACCAGCGCACCGGATTCACGCCACAGGGCGGTCCAGGCCGGGCCGACCTCGGCGAGCCGCTCGCCCGTGCGGACGATCTCGAAACGCTCCGCGCTCACGGCTGCGACCCTTCCCGGGCCTGGATCGGAGCGGCGCGACGCGGCTTCAAGCGGCGCTTGACGACCCGCCACATCTTCTTGAGCGGCAGGATGTAGAGGCCGTTCAGCGACTGGTAGTCGCGCACGTCGCGGTCGACGAGGCCGAACTTGAAGCTCTCGTTCGGCTCGGGAACGCACAGGGTTCCGAAGACCCGATCCCAGAACGAGAACAGCAGCCCGAAGTTCTTGTCGTAGTGGCGCGGATTGGTGCTGTGGTGCAGCTGGTGCCAGTGCGGGCACAGGATCAGGTTGTTGAGCTTGCCGAACGAGATCTTGAAGTGCGTGTGCCGGACGAAGTCCATCATCAGGATGTTGCGCATGATGTAGACGTTGACGCCGAACACCGTGACCTCCACCGGGTTGAGTGCGATCAAGGTCCACAACCCGAAGCAGATGCCGGGGATGACGCCGTCCCAGGCGCGGTTCATCAGCTCGTCGAGCGGGTGGACGCGATCCTTGGTGATGCCGACCATCACCTCGGCCGAGTGGTGGACCTTGTGCAGTTCCCACAGGAACGGGAACCGGTGCTGGGCGGTGTGATAGAGGTAGTAGGAGATGTCGTAGGCGAGCAGCATGGTCACGGTGAAGACGATCACCGTGATCGGGCCCGGCGACCCGCCCATCAGCGGCGCATCGATGCCGAACATCGTGCCGACGATCTTGTTGGTCGCGTAGCCGACCGCGACGACGAAGGTCACGCCCGCCGGGATCAGCAGGAACGGCATGATCGCCTTGCGGGTGATGTAGAACAGCAGGTCGGCGCGCGCGGACGGGTGGGTGATCACCTCGTGCGGCAGCAGAAACTCGAAGAACTCTGCGAAGGACTTCTCCTCGACGGTCCGCCAATAGGCGATCACGGCGCAACCGAGGGCGGTCGCGAGCAGGAGGCCGGCGGCGAGGAGGTTGGCGGCCGAGATCCGATCGAGGATCTGCTCGATGAAGGTGCTGATCATATCCCATCTCTCATGCCCGTGCCGGCCATGGGGCCGAAAGCGGGTCGAAGCACGGAAGACCGGAGCGCGAACGCGATCCGGCGAGATCGTGTGAGTGTCGCAACCGCAGGCGCGATGTGCAGTGGATGAGAAACAGCAATACCGCGTGCGGTCGAACGATGGAACAACGTCCGCCGAAACGATCGCAGGAGAATACTTACGAAGCGATCACCGGAGGCTGTAAGCTCGACCGTATCGTCAAGACTTCGTTTCGAAACCGGTTCCGGGCCGGGTCGAGCATGCCGGCGACCGGCTTCGGTCTTGGCTAACGGAGGGTTGCGCAGAGCACGCACAAGAGGGCCGATGCCGGCGGGCTTCGCAGGTCCGGCGGTCGGGCGGACCGCCCCCGTCAGCCGGCGGAGTTCGACGGGGCGTTCGCCGGCGTGCGGGTGCCGGGCGCACGGGCGGGCTCGCCCTGGAAGGTCAGGCGCAGCATCGCTGCGATCCCCTCGGCCGCGAGCTTCTCGTCGAAGATGCGCTCGTAGCGGGCGCGCGCCGCCGCCGGATACCCCGTCCACAGGTCCGGGCGGGTGACGATCTCGGCGAGCGCCTGCGACAAGGCCTCGACGTTGCCGGGGGGCACGACCCATCCGGTCGCGCGATCCTCGACGATCTCGGTGAGACCGCCGATGCCGGAGACCAACGGCGGGATGCCGTAGGCCAGCGCCTCGATCGCGACGCGTCCGAGCGACTCGGGCAGCTGCGACGGCACCGTGACCACGTCCGCCCAGCGGTAGAGCGAAGCGGGGTCGGCGACGAACGGCGAGCAGGTGACCTGCCCCGACAGTCCGGCCTCGGCGACCTGCGCGGCGAGCGCCGCCTCGCGGGCGTCGTCCTCGAAGGCGCTGCCGACGATCTTCAGCTCGATGCGCGACCGGATCGCCTCCGGCAGCCGCCGGATCGCCTCGACCAGGACTTCCTGGCCCTTGATGCGGCTGATCCGCCCGAGCATCAGCAGGCGCAGCGGACGGCTGCCGTCGTAGCGCGCGGTGTTGGGCCGGGCCGGGCCGGCGATGCCGTTGTAGACCACGCGCGCGGTCGCATCCTTCGGCATCGCGAAGGCGGCCTGCGTCGCCCGCGAGTTGAAGATGATGTTCGCCCGGCTCCAGCGGATCAGGTTGCGCAGCACCGTCAGGGTCGCCCCCTCCGGAATCTCATGGACATGGACGACGGTTCGGCCGGGCAGGAGCCGCGCGGCCAGCAGGTAGTCCGCCACGACGGTGGTGTTCACGTAGACGAGATCGCTGGCCCGGATGCGCCGGAGCGCGCGGGCGACGGCGAAGGGCAGGGCCGCCATGCCGAGCGTCGCCAGCCGCAGCAGGTTGCGCCGGCGCAGCACCCAGATCGGCTCGATCACGATCCGCGACGCGGCGTCCTCCAGCATCGCGACGATCGGGCCGGCCTTGGGCAGCACCACGTCGATCCAGGCCTGCGGATAGGCCTCGCGGATCGTCCGCACCGTCTCGCAGAAGCTGCGATCCGATCCGTAGAGCTCGTAGCCCTGATGCACGCAGGTGATGCGGCGGACGGCGCGTCCGTCCCGCGCAGCGAGGAACCCGCCCGGCGCCCGAACATTCCCGTCCGTGAAAGAATACCCGGTCCGAAGTATTGGATCAGCACGCATAAGTTGAATTAACCACCGATACAACAACTAATGGTTGTATTCCGGAGACGCTTCGTTAGTAAGCCTTCTCGCATACCGGAAGTTGACTGAAATCGGAAGGGGTTCGCGTATGCGGGATCTTGCGCCGGCGCTCCTAATTCTTGGGACGCGCGGCATCCCTGCGTCGCATGGCGGGTTCGAGACGTTCGCGGAACGGCTCGCGCTGCATCTCGCCGCGCGCGGCTGGCGCGTCGGCGTCTACTGCGAGCGGGATGTCGAGCGGGTCGGGCGGCGCGTCTCCACCACGATGTGGCGGGGGATCGAGCTGATCACCGTGGAGGTCGCCGCGACCGGCCCGGCGGCGACGTTGGCCTTCGACGCGTTCTGCGCGCACGACGCCGTGACGCGCGGCGGCGTCTGCCTCGTGCTCGGCTACAACGGGGCGATCTTCCTGCCGTATCTCAGGCTGCGCGGCGCCACGATCCTGACCAACATGGACGGCATCGAGTGGCGGCGCCCGAAATGGTCCTTGGCGGTGCGGGCGTTCTTCTGGGTGAGCGAGTGGATCGCGGCCTGGAGCTCGCACCGGCTGATCGCCGACCACCCGGCGATCGCCGACCATCTCGCGACCCGCCGTCCGCGCCGGGCGATCGCGACGATCCCCTATGGCGGCGACCCGATCCGCGCGCCGAAGGAAGCGCCGATCCGGACGCTCGGGCTCGAACCCGATCGATTCCTCGTCTCGATCGCGCGGATCGAGCCCGACAACAACGTGCTGGCCTTCGTCGAGGCGTTCTCAAGGAAGCCGCGCTCTACCAAGCTGGTGGTGCTCGGCACGTTCGACCCGAGCAACGCCTACCACCGGGCGTTGCGGCGAGCGGCAAGGGAGGGCGTGGTGTTCCCAGGCGCGATCTACGAGGCCGAGACGGTCCAGGCGCTGCGCCACCATGCCCGCGCCTACCTGCATGGGCACACGGTCGGCGGCACCAACCCTTCGCTGGTCGAGGCCCTGTGGGCCGGCAATGCGGTGATCGCGCACGACAACGCCTTCAATCGCGGCACTGCGGGCGACGGCCAGTTCTACTTCTCCGACGTGGACGGATGCGAGCGGGCGATCGAGACCGTTCTCGGCGACGACGCGGCCGTCGCGGCCGCCCGTGCGGCGGCCCGGCGGAGGTCCGCCGCCTTTTCGTGGAACGACATCCTGGCCGCCTACGAGCGCGAGGCGCGCCGGCTCGGCGGATATCCGCCGATGTCCGAGCCGATCACGGACGATGCGCCGGCGATGCGCCCGGGTGCGGGCGGCCTGCCGCTCCGCCGGACGGCCGGCGCCGCGGCGGATCCGGTCGCCTGACGATGGCGACGGACCGCCGTACGATGATCGGCGGCGCGCTCGCCATGACGCTCGCCGGGCCGGTCGCAGCCGCGACGCCCGAGCCGGCGGTGCTGCGCCGTGGCATCAGCCTGTGGCCGTGGTTCTCGCTGACCCGGGAATACCCTGCGCCGCGCACCGACTACGCCTGGCCGCCGTTCCAGCCCGACCGCCCGGTGCCGAATGCCGGCGACCTGCGGCAGCTGGCGGAGGCCGGATTCGATTTCGTGCGCCTGCCGATCGATCCCGGCCCGTTCGCCGCCTTCGCCGGCGCGCAGCGGGAGCGGCTGTTCGCAATGCTGTCCGAGGCGGTCGACCTGATCCTCGCGAGCCGGCTGTCGTTGGTGCTGAACGTCCAGGCCAACGCCGCGACCCATTACTACAACCCCGATCGGTTCTACGGGACGGCGACGGCGCCGCTGCTTCCCGCCTACCGCGACGTCGTCGTCGAGCTCGCCGGGCGCTTCGGCGGGCGGGCGCCCGGCCGCATCGCCCTGGAACCGGTCAACGAGCCGCCGCAGGCCTGCGGGGCGGTGGCCTGGAACCGGGTGCAGGCGGCGCTCCTCGGCGCGGTGCGGAAGGCGGCGCCTGCCATGACGCTGGTCGCGACCGGCGCCTGCGGCGGCATGGGCTCGGGCCTCACCGCCCTCGACCCCGCCTCCTTCGCCGCCCTCGCTCCGGTGCTCTTCACCTTCCACTTCTACGAGCCCTACCTGTTCTCGCACCAGGGCGCGCCCTGGATGAAGGACGAGCCGATCTATCGGGCGCTCAACGACGTGCCGTGGCCGGCGCGCGCGGGCACGCTCGACGCGACGCTGGCGGCGGTCCGCGCCCGCATGCGCGCCGACACCGCGACCTCCGACGCGGACAAGGCGGCGGCCTACGCCGTCACCGAGACGAAGATGAAGGAGTACTTCGCCGCCGCCCCGGACCGCGGCTACCTCGATCGCAATCTCGCCGACATCCGAACCTGGGCCGACCTCTACGGCGTCGCGCCGCGACGGATCCTGATGGGGGAGTTCGGCGCCCTGAGGAGCGATGCGCGCTACGTCGCGTCGCGCGCTCCCGATCGCGCCCGCTACATCCGCGACGTCCGCGAGGCGGCGGAGGCCGCGGGCTTCGCCTGGGCGTTCTGGAACCTGTTCGACGGGCTCGGCCTGATGGACGACGCCCACCGCATCGATCCCGCGATCATCGCCGCGCTGGGCCTGACGATGCCGGGGACGGCGAGGCGCTGAGCGGGCGGCGCGGGTACAGCACCAGCAGCATCAGCGCGAACTTGGCGAGAAGGGTCGTCTTCCCGCCGATGCTCTCGAAGGTGTTGATCAGCACGACGAAGGCGAGGATCGGCAGGAACACGCCGTGCCGGCACTGCCGCGCCACCTCGTAGAGGAACAGCGCGATCGCGACGATCAGCAGCACCGTCATCGCGACGCCGTTGTAGAGGAGGCTGCGCACGATCGGGTTCTCGATGCCCCATTCGAGGCCGTACATCCGACGCAGGGTGTCGACGATCGACGGATCGGGCCCGACCAGGAGATCGCGGAACGGGATCGCATCAAAGATCGCCAGCATCTCGACGCGGGCATTGGCGCTGCCGCCGTCCGAGACGAAGCGCTCGAGCAGCGCGTCGAAGAAGCCGCCGACGGCGAGCCCGCCGACGACGATCGGCACCATCGTCAGCATCAGCACGGCGATCGCCGCCCCGAGCAGCGGCACGCGCCCGGTGCGGAGCGCCCGGTTGAGGGCGACCACCGCGAAGACGCTGCCGAAGCACAGCGTCACCACCGTCGCCGAGCGTCCGCCGAAGGTGATCAGCGCCACCAGCTGCAGGGTGATGAAGCCGGCGCGGGTGATCGGACGGAGCTGGCCGCCGCCGTTGAACAGGGCGAGGATGTAGCAGGCGGTCAACGTCGCGTTGGCCAGCGGATGGCCCTGCAGCGCCGCGGAGCGCGTGTCGGTGTCGAAGGCCTGCCCGTCCATGCGGAACGGAAAGAAGCGCTGGCCGCTCACGAACTCGACGAGGCCGAGCGCGGCGTTGGCGACCATGACCGCGTGCACCACGATCTCCACGTGCCGCATGGTGATCGTGTCCCGGTCGGCCATCAGGATCACGACGAGGCCGGTGAGCACGTAGGTGTCGAGCGAGCCGGCAAGCCCGGTCCCGTTCCGCGAGGCGATGAAGGCGAGCAGCCCGAAGCCGACGAGGCAGAGCAGCACGCTCGCGGGACGCCGCTCGGCCGCCGCCGCCATCGGGATCACCGGGTTGCCGGCCCGCAGCATCGTCCAGCCGAACAGGAACACCGCGAGGTAGGTCGCGGGATGGACCTTCTGCGCCGCCGAGCCGGTGATGCCGTCGTAGTTGATGCCCACGGCCCAGAGCATGCCGCCCGACAGGCCGCAGGTGACCAGGGCGAGCACGACCAGGGCCCAGGACTCGAACCGCGCGAGGGAGGGCAGCGGGAACGCCTGCGGCTGCCGCCGGGCCGCGTGCGCCGGCGTCGTCGGGCGGTACGCCTGCGTCACGATCGGTTCCTCAGCTCGCCGCGCGCGCGTCGAGCAGCAGCGAGCCGGAGACCGGCCGGCCCAGGGCCTCCGAGGTGCCGACGAGGCTGAGGAGGTCGCGCTGGCGGGTGGCGCCGTTGCGCACGATCAGCAGCAGGCGGTCGGCGGCCGCCGCGACCGGCCCGATCCGCAGGTTCTCGGACAAGACGCCGCCGTCGAGGATGACCAGCTCGTAGCGCCCCTTCACCCCGACGAGGAAGCGCTCGACGTTGGTGCGCAGGAACGCGTCGCGCACCGGCTTCTGCGCGTCGCCCATGCCCATCCGACGCGCGCCGGTCGCAGGATCGAGGCGGGTGACGGCGTTCAGGCTCTGCTCGCCGCGGAGCACGTCGAGGAGGCCGCCGACGCTCGAATCGTCGATCCGCATGTCGGCGTCGACGATCAGCACCCGCTCGCCGCGCGCCACCGCGACGGAGGCGAGCAGGTCGATCACCGCCTTGCGGTCGGCGTCGTCCGCCTCGCCGGAGGTGACGAGGATGCTGATCGAGCGGCCGCCATCGGTCGATTCGTGGAGGTGGTCGAGGGTGAAGCCCGCCGCCGACGCGCTGGCGCCGTCGCTCCGGCGGCGGAGGCGCGGCAGGGTCGCGACGACCGGCGCGTTCGACAGGCGCTCGAGCTGGCGCTGCGACAGCACCGTCGGCTCGGCATATTCCCGAACCAGGGCGAAGCCGGTGCCGAGGCCGAGGCCGGCGAGCGAGGCCGCAAGCACCAGGAACAGCCGCGGCGGCCAGGAGGCGTCCGCCGGCGGGCGCGCCCAGGTGATGACGCGGGCGTTCGTGCTGTCGATCCCGGTCTGCTCCTTCAGCTCGCGCGAGCGCACGAGGAAGTTGTTGTAGACGGTGCGGCTCGCGTCGACGTCGCGCTCCAGCTCGCGCAGGCGGATGCTCGACTGGGCGCTGACCGCGGATTGCTTCTGGAGCTTCTCGAGGTCGGCGGTGAGCGTGCGCTCGTTGGCCTGCGCCCGCTGATATTCAGACTCCGCGGCCTGGGCGATGCGGCCGAGCTCGCCGTCGATCAGCTGCTTCACGTCCTGCATCTGCGCCCGCGTCGCGGCGATGAACGGGTGCCGCTCGCCGAGATTGGTGCGCAGGTCCGCCTCCTTGCTCGCCAGCTCGGCGTACTGGCCGCGCAGGCGGTCGATCACCGAGGATTGGATCGCCTCGGGCGTCGCGCCGGCGGCGAAGGGCCGGCCGCGCGCGTCCTTGACGCCCTGGAGGCGGGCGCGCGCCTCGGCCGTGCGGGTTCGGGCCGCGACCACGCGGGCGTTGCTGTCGGTGAGCTGCTGCTCGCCGACGAGGCGCCCGCTGGACGCGATCAGGCCGTTCTTCGCCTTGTAGTCCTCCAGCCGCAGGTCGGCCTGGTTCACGGCGTTGCGCAGGTCGTCGAGGCGGGCGCGCAGCTCGCCCGATGCGCGCTTGGCGCCCTCGGCCCGGGCCTCGGTCTGGTCGGACAGGTAGGATTTGGCGATGGCGTTGACGATCCGCGCCGACTTGTCCGGATCGGTGGTGGTGACGATCACGTCGACGACGAAGACCTTGTCGGCACGCTTCACCGCGAGCTTGCGCCGAAGCCGGTCGAGGGACTGCCCACGAGCGTCGACGACCTTGTCCGGCTGCGGCCCGGCGATCATCTCGCGGAGGGAGCGCACGGCGCGCCCGACGATGCCGGTGCTCGCCGCACCGAACTCGGGATCCTTGTCGAGCCCGGTCTCGGCGATGGCGCGCGACAGCACGGTGTCCGATTCGATCACGCGGACCTGGCTCTCGACCTGCGTCACGCCGCCGTCGGGCGACAGCGCTCCGGGATTGACGTCGTTGTTCACGACGACGCGGTCGCGCGGATCGATCAGGAGTTGCGCGGTCGCCGTGAAGAGGGACGGCGTGAGGACGGCGTAGGCCAGGGCCGCCAAGCCCAGCACGCTCGCCGTGCCGAGGATCAGCTTCCAGCGCCGGAACAGGATGCGCCACAGGTCGCCGAGCTCGGCCGTGGTCTCGGGCTTGGATGTGACCACGCGCTCGGGCGCGACCGGCTCGATCCAGGCCGAAACGGCAAGGTTTCTGTTCAGCTGCGCCACCGTGGGCCACCGTCGTGTCAAATTGGGTCAGTTTTACGGACGCCTGACCGGATACTGCAAGGTGCGCGCAACTGAATGAAAATCCCTCAAGACTGCGTAGCACCCCGGGTTCGGACATCGCTTCTTCGGGTAAGGGTTAATGTCGATCGGTCGGCGGCCTCTGTCTTCAAGGTTATCTTCTCGGTCACGAAATTGGTGATAGATCGCAACGACGGATTGCACCGGGTATCCCGGTTCCTGGCGCCGAACGCGACGGGCGGGGACGCGGCGTTCGCCGGGACGTTCGAGAGGGATCGGTCGGCGGCATGCGTCTCAGGTTGCGTCTCGATGGTCGGAGGCCGCGCCTTTGGCACGTGCACCTGCTCCGTCGGATCGCCGTCCTGCCGGGCGTCGACGCGATCGAGATCGATGCGCGCCCCGGGCCGGACGCGTGGCCGGCCAACGCCGACCTGCTGTTCTCGCTCGAGACGCTGATCCACCGCCTGCCGCGATCGGGCGCCTCGTCGCCGGCGCAGGATCGCGACCTGTCCGCGTGGCGGCCGACCGGGCATGCGCGGCCGGATCTGATCGTCGACCTCTGCGGCGACGTCGCCGCCGCGGAGGCCGGCTCGATCTGGCGGTTGTCCTACGACGGCCGGCCGGGCGAGGCCGGTCTGCTCGCGAGCCTCCTGGCGGGGCGGGCCCCGATGATGGCGCTCGCCGACGGGAGCCGGCTCGTCGCATCGGGTCGCGCGGGCACCGAACGCCGCGGGGTGATGCTGACCTCCTTCGACGACGCGCTGATCCGCACGGTGTCCCTGCTGGCGGCGGCGCTCGCCGGGCGCCACGAGGGCGGCCCCGCGACGGGACGCCCCGGGATCGCGGCACCACCGGCCGAGCTCACGGCCCCCCAGATCCTGTCACGCACCGGGCGCATCCTCGCCCACGCCGTCGCGCAGCGGCTCTACCACCTGTGCTACCATGCCCCGCACTGGCGGGTCGGCTGGCGCCGGCTCGACGGGCCGGACGTGATCGACCTTCGCCGGCACCCCGACACCGGCTGGACCACCCTGCCCGACGACGGCCGGCGCTTCTACGCCGACCCGTTCCCCCTCGATCATCGCGGCGAGACCTGGCTGTTCGTCGAGGATTTCGTCCACGCGACGGCCAAGGGCATCGTCTCGGCGGTACGGTTCTCGACCGACGGCCCGATCGGCGTACCGGTTCCGGTGCTGGAGGAGGCCCATCACCTCTCCTATCCGTTCGTGTTCGAGCGCGCGGGCGAGGCCTGGATGGTGCCCGAGACCGGCAGCGCCGGCACGATCGACCTCTACCGCGCCACCGCCTTTCCGGGCGGCTGGGTGAAGGAGGCGACGCTGGTCTCCGGCGTCGTCGCCAGCGACGCGACCCTGGTCGAGCATGGCGGCCTGTGGTGGATGTTCGCGACCGTCCGCGATGCGCCGCTCGGCGCGGCGCTCGGCAGCGGCTCGTACTCGGATGCGCTCCATCTCTGGTCGGCACCGGATTTCCGCGGGCCCTGGACGCCGCATGCCCACAACCCGGTGCTGGTCGACGTCGCCTCGGCGCGGCCGGCCGGACGCATCGTCGCGCGCGACGGAGCCCTGATCCGCCCGATCCAGGATTGCACCGAGGGCTACGGCCGGGCGCTGGCGCTCGCCCGGATCGACCGCCTCGACGCGGAGGGCTACGCGCAGACCGTCGAGACGAGGCTGACCGCCGGGCCGTCCTGGCCCGGCACCCGCCTCCACACCCTCAACCGGTCGGCGACGCTCGAATGCATCGACGGGTCGGCGCGCTCGCCCCGCCTGCGCACCCTGCTCGGCCGCTGATTTCACGACGCTCGGCGCTCGCGCCCCCTGGCGCGGACGGGGGCGCACCGCTACATGTGTTGGGCGGGGCTGCAGAGTCCGTCAGGAGCACTTTCCCCGGGGCCTTATCGACTCCCCCGGGAGCTGTCCCTGGCCTCGTCCCTGGACTTGGCCAACACGGCGCCCACCTACACTGTAGGTTTCCCGGGATCGATCCTCCAACGGCTCACGTGGCTCCGCACTCGACCTCCTCCGACAAGGCCGCCCTGCGAAGCGACGCGCTCGCACGGCGCGACGCCCTCGACCCGGAGACCAGGCGCGCCGGATCGCTCGCGATCGCCGAGCATGCCCTCACGGTCGCGGGCCTCGCCGAGGCCACCCTCGTCGGCGCCTTCTGGCCGATCCGCAGCGAGGCCGACCCGCGCCCGCTGATCGAGTGCTTGTTCGCCCGCGGCCAGCGCGTCGCGCTGCCGAAGGTCACGCCGGACGGCCTGGTGTTCCGCGAGTGGCGCGCGGGCGAGACGCTGGTCGCCGGCCGCTTCGGCCTCAGCGAGCCGCGCGACGACCTGCCGGCCCTCGACCCGACCGCCCTGATCGTGCCGCTCGCCGCCTTCGACCGGCGCGGCCAGCGCATCGGCTACGGCCGCGGCTACTACGACCAGGCGATCAGCCGACTGTCGCGCAGCGGCCCGGTGCTGACCATCGGCATCGCCTTCTCGGTCCAGGAGATCCAGCGGGTCCCGGCCGAGCCGCACGATCGCCCCCTCGACCACCTCGTGACCGAGGCCGGGTTCGTTCCCCTCACCAAAGACCTCTGACGATGCGGCTTCTCTTTCTCGGCGACGTGGTCGGGCGTCCCGGCCGAAAGGCCGTCACCGACCGGCTTCCCGCCTTGCGCGAGCGCTGGCGGCTCGATTGCGTGGTCGTGAACGGCGAGAACGCGGCCGGCGGGTTCGGCATCACCGAGTCGATCTGCGACGAGATCCTCGGGGCCGGCGCCGACGCGGTGACGCTCGGCAACCACTCCTTCGATCAGCGCGAGGCGCTGGTCTTCATCGCCCGCCAGCCGAAGCTGGTCCGGCCGGCGAACTACCCGCCCGGCACGCCGGGCCGGGGCGCCACCATCGTCGAGACCCGGGCCGGCGCCCGCGTCCTCGTCGTCAACGTGATGGGCCGGCTGTTCATCGACGCGCTGGACGACCCCTTCGCCGCGGTCGAGCGCGAGCTGTCCGCCTGCCCGCTGGGCGAGGCCGCCGATGCGGTCGTCATCGACGTCCATGCCGAGGCGACCAGCGAGAAGCAGGCCTTCGGCGTGTTCCTCGACGGCCGAGCCAGCCTCGTCGTCGGCACCCACACCCACGTCCCGACCGGCGACCACCGCATCCTGCCCGGCGGCACGGCCTACCTGACGGATGCCGGGATGTGCGGCGATTACGACTCGGTGCTCGGCATGCAGAAGGAGGAGCCGCTGCGGCGCTTCCTGCAGAAGACGCCGGGCGCCCGCCTCGAAGCGGCGCAAGGGGAGGGCACCCTGTGCGGCATCGCCGTCGAGACCAATGCGGACGGCCTCGCCGTCACGGTCTCGGCGGTTCGCCTCGGGCCTCATCTCGAGGAGACCTGGCCGCGGGATTGGGATTAGTCCGCACTGAACGATGTGAACGCGCGCTGTGCGGCTTGATCGCATCGTAGGCTGACGCCACAGTGCCGGCCTGCTCGATCGAGGCCGCCGATCATCTTCGGGAGACGACCTCGCGCCACCTTCCGAAGAGTCGCGACCGATGGCCGCCCGTTCCGACACCGCGTTTCCCGCACAGCCGAGTGCGGACAGGCCGATCGGCAAGAGTCCGGCGGGCAAGATTCCGGCGGCCAGGAGACCGATCGCGAAGCCGGGCATCTACCTCGTCCGGATGCTGGTCTTCCTGATCCTGGTCGGGTTCCTCGCCTTCATCCTGTTTCGCCAGATCACGCCCGCCTTCCAGGCCAATCCGGGGCTCAACGGCCTGATCCTCGGCGTACTCCTCATCGCGGTGCTGCTGGCCTTCGGGCAGGTGATCCGGCTCTACCGCGAGGCGTCCTACGTCAACGCGGTCGCCTCGGGGGAGGCGGCCAAGCGCCCGCCGCGCCTCGTCGTCCCGCTGGTGCCGGCGATCCAGGCCCGGCGCGACGGCGCGACGCTGCCGGGGGTGCGGGCCTTCCTCGACACCGTCGCCGCGCGCCTCGACGAGGGCCGCGACACCCTGCGCTACATCGCCGGCATCCTGATCCTGCTCGGCCTGCTCGGCACGTTCTGGGGCCTCATCGACACGCTCTCGGCGGTCGGCTCGGTGATCAAGTCGATGCGCGGCGGCGGCGAGGCCAGCGTGATGTTCGACGAGCTGAAGAACGGGCTGGCCGTGCCGCTCGGCGGCATCGGCCTGGCGTTCTCGGCGTCGCTGTTCGGCTTGGCGAGCTCGCTCATCACCGGCTTCCTCGACCTGCAGGCGAGCCAGGCCCATGCCCGCTTCCACAACGAGCTGGAGGACTGGCTGGTCTCGGGCGAGGAGGCGGCCGCGCCCGCGCCGGTTCAGGCGCGGCAGGAGCCGGTCGCGGTCGAGGCGCTGCAGGAAGCCGTCGACCGCCTGACCACCGTCGTGTCGGAAGGCGCCAACGGGCGGGCGGCGACGCTGGCGATGACCAACCTCGCCGAGGGCATCCAGGGGCTCGTCCAGCACATGCGCGCCGAGCAGCAGATGATCCGCGACTGGGTCGAGGCCCAAGCCGGCCGCGAGCGCGAGATGAAGCAGGTGCTCGACCGGCTCGGCCGCGAGCGGGTCTGATGGCCTCCCGCCTCGTCCGCCGCGACCGCGGCGTCAACGTCTGGCCGGGCTACGTCGACGCGCTGGCGACGCTGCTCCTGTCGGTGGTGTTCCTGCTGACGATCTTCGTCGTCGGCCAGTTCTTCCTGTCGCAGGAGCTGACCGGGCGCGACACGGTGCTGGCCAAGCTCAACCGCCAGATCGTCGACCTCACCGACCTGCTGGCGCTCGAGCGCTCGAACCGGCGCGGGCAGGAGGAGACGGCGCAGGCGCTCCGCAACACCCTGCTCGCGACCGAGGCCGAGCGCGACCGGGCCCGCGCCGAGGCCGCGGCGACGGCCTCAAGCAAGGGCCAGGCAAGCGACCTCGACAGGCAGCTCCAGGCCGAGCGCGGCGCGGCCGGCCGGGCGCAGTCGCAGATCGACATGCTCAATGACCAGATCGGCGCGATGCGGCGCCAGCTCGCGGCGCTTGAGGATGCGCTCGCGGCTTCCGAGAGCCGCGACCGCGAGAGCCAGGCCCGCATCGCCGACCTCGGCAGCCGCCTCAACGTCGCGCTTGCGCAGAAGGTGCAGGAGCTTGCCCGATACCGCTCCGACTTCTTCGGCCGGCTGCGGCAGATCCTCGGCAATCGCACCGACATCCGCGTCGTCGGCGACCGCTTCGTGCTGCAATCCGAGGTGCTGTTCCCGGCAGGCTCCGCCTCGCTGAAGGCCGAGGCCGGCCCGGAGCTCGACCGGATCGCGGGGGCGATCCTCGACCTCGCCAAGCAGATCCCGGCGGACCTGCCCTGGGTGCTGCGGGTCGACGGCCATACCGATTCGCGCCCGATCGCCAGCGCGCAGTTCCCGTCGAACTGGTCGCTCTCGGCGGCGCGCGCCATCGCCGTCGTACAGTACCTCGCGAGCAAGGGCCTGCCGCCGCAGCGGCTGCTCGCCGGCGCCTTCGGCGAGTTCCAGCCGCTCGACGCCGGCACCACCGACGAGGCCTACGCGAAGAACCGCCGGATCGAGCTGAAGCTGACCGAGCGCTAGAGCATTGTCGAGCGAGGTGGATCCCGACTCGCGGGAAGTTAATGTGATCCCACGACACGATAGAGCATTTTCCATGACCCGGGGATCAGGGGAAATGCTCCAGGGGCTTACGCTTCGGCGAACGCGCTTCGATACGCGAACAGCCCCGGCACCCCGCCGGTCATCAGAAACAGCACCGCCTCGCCCGGCCGGTAGCGGCCGGCGCGGACGTCGTGCAGCAGGCCGGCGAAGGCCTTGCCGCTGTAGACCGGATCGAGCAGCACGCCTTCGCTGCGGGCCATCAGGCGCACGGCCTCCCGCATCGCATCGGTCGGGATGCCGTAGCCCGGGCCGCGATGGCTTCCGTCGATCACGATGTCGGAAGCGGACAGCGCCGCGCCGGGCTTCAGCAGCCCCAGGGTCGCGTTGGCCTTGGCCAGCGTCTCGGCCTCGGCATGGTCTTGCGCCGCGAGCACCGCGTAGGACTTCGCGAGCCTCGGATCGCGACCCATCGCGAATAGCCCGGCGGCGAGGCCGGCATGGGTGCCGGCGCTGCCGTTGGCGGTGAGGATGTGGGCGAAGGTCACGCCCATCGCCTCGGCCTGCCCGGCGATCTCCTCGGCGCAGGCGGCGTAGCCGAGGCTGCCCACCGCGCTCGAACCGCCGGACGGGAACACGTAGACCCGCCGCCCCTCGGCCCGCAGCGCGTTCGCGCGGACCTCGGCGGCGGCGAGCGAGTCGGCGTCGGCCGGCAATTCGTGGACGCGGGCGCCGAACAGGTCGTCGAGGAAGCGGTTGCCGTTGCCGACGTAGTCCGGGTCGGTGCGCGGCACGCTCCGGCTCAGGAAGAGTTCGCAAGCGAAGTTCTCGCGCGCGGCGGCAGCGGCGGTGAGGCGCGCATGGTTCGATTGCAGCGCGCCGACCGTGATCACGGTATCGGCGTTCTCGGCGCGGGCCGCCCCGAGCAGGAACTCGAGCTTCCTGAGCTTGTTGCCGCCCCCGCCGATCGGCGCGAGGTCGTCGCGCTTCACGAACAGGCGGACCCCGTTTAGCGCCGGGCCCAGGGCCGCCGAGAACCGGTCGAGCGGCTGGATCGGCGTCGGACGCTCGAGGAGCGCGAGACGGGGGAAGCGGGCAAGGTCGAGACGGCTCATGCCACGGGTCTACCGCGTCGCGCGGCCGGGTTGAACCGGCAACCTCCGATTGCACGATCGCGACGCTACTCCGCGGCGGAGACGCTCACCCCGCGCAGGCGCGGCTCCTTGCCCCGCGCGGTCTCGTCGAGGGCATCGGTGAACTGCAGGGCGGCGAGCTGCGCGTAAAGCGCGCCCTGTGCCAGCAGGCTCTCGTGGGTGCCTTCCTCGACGATGCGGCCGTCGTCGAGGACGAGGATGCGGTCGGCGGCGCGGATGGTAGCGAGGCGATGGGCGATGACCAGGGTCGTGCGCCCGCGCATCAGCCCGTCGAGCGCCGACTGCACCGCGCGCTCGCTCTCGGCATCGAGCGCCGAGGTCGCCTCGTCGAGGAGCAGGATCGGCGCGTCCTTCAGGATCGCGCGGGCGATGGCGACGCGCTGGCGCTGGCCGCCGGACAGGGTGACGCCGCGCTCGCCCACCGGCGTGGCGTAGCCCTGGGGCAGGGCGCGGATGAAGCCGTCGGCATGGGCAAGCTCGGCCGCGCGCTGCACCTCCGCGTCGCTCGCCTGCGGCCGGCCGTAGCGGATGTTCTCGGCGACCGAGCCCGAGAACACGGTCGGGTCCTGCGGCACCAGCGACATGCGGGCGCGCAGGGCCTCCGGGTCGACGCGCGCGACGTCGACCCCGTCGACGAGCACCCGGCCCGATCGCGGATCGTAGAAGCGCAGCAGCAGCTGCAGCACCGTGCTCTTGCCGGCGCCCGAGGGGCCGACGATGGCGATGCGCTCGCCGGGCGCCGCGGTGAAGGCGATGCCGTCGAGGGCGGTTGTCATGTCGCGGGTCGGGTAGGCGAAGCGCACCACCTCGAACGCGACGGCGCCGCGGGCCGGCACCGGCATCGGCACCGGATCGGCCGGCGGCTTGATCGCGGGCACGGCGGCCAGGATCTCGCCGAGGCGCTCGGCCGCGCCCGCGGCCTGGGCGAGCTCGCCGTAGACCTCCGAGAGCTGCCCGAGCGCGCTCGCGCCGAAGACGGCGTAGAGCACGAACTGCGACAGCTGCCCGGCGCTCATGGTGTGGGCGAGCACCCCTTGCGCGCCGTACCACATCACCCCGACGACGGAGGCCGAGATCAGGAAGATCGCCACGCCGGTGAGCAGCGCGCGGGCGCGGATCGATTCGCCGGCGGCCGAATAGGCGCTCTCGGAGGCCTGCGCGAAGCGGTCGGCGGTGGCCCGGCCCATGCCGAAGGCCTGCATCGTGCGGACCGCGCCGACCGCTTCCGCCGCGTAAGCGGAGGCGTCGGCGAGGCGGTCCTGCGCCGCGCGCGAGCGGCGTCGGACGCCGCGGCCGGAGACGATCAGCGGGAACACGATCAGCGGGATCGCGACCAGCACCAGCACCGACAGCCTCGGGCTGGTGATCACCATCATCGCGACGGCGCCGACGAACAGGAACAGGTTGCGCAGCAGGATCGAGATCGAGACGCCGAACACCGCCTTGACCTGGGTCGCGTCGGCGGTGAGCCGCGAGACGATCTCGCCCGACTGCGTCTTGTCGAAGAAGGCGGGATCGAGCAGCGTCAGCTGCCGGAAGACGGCGCTGCGGAGGTTGGCCACCACGCGCTCGCCCAGCGTCACCACCGTGTAGTACCGGGCGGCGCTCGACAGGGCGAGCACCGCGACGACCCCGAGCAGCGCCAGGAAGTAGGCGTTGATCATGCTCTCGCCCTCGGGCGAGAAGCCGTGATCGATCACCCGGCGCATGGCGATCGGCACCGTCAGCGTGGCCGCCGAGGCCGCCAGCAGCGACAGGAAGGCGGCGACGATCCGCCCGCGATAGGCCGCCGCGAAGGGGATCAGCGGCCGCAGCGAGCTCAGCGGGGCCTTGTCGCGACCTTCGGCGGGCGGGTTCTTCTTGCGGGCCATCACGCCTCTGGTGTTTCGTCCCTCGTCCGCGCGACAAGCATGCTTGTGAGCGGCCGGAGCCTGCGGTATACGCGCGCCTTCTTCCGATTGCGCGTGTGCAATGGCCGCGGGCCGCCAAGACGGGCCGTCGGCTTCGCATGAGCGGTTCGCACGAACGTGAGGTTCGTGGCAACGGTCCGATCACAGAGTTTCAACCCACGGATCTTACGGGCCGCGCCCTCCGCGCTCCCGGAGTTCGTGCACCGTCGAGGACGAGACGTCATGGCAAAGAGCGCGGCCGACAAGGCCAAGGGGACCGAGCACCCCGAATACCACTTCATCAAGGTCGTGATGACCGACGGCACCGAGTACCGGACGCGCTCGACCTACGGCAGCGAAGGCGACACCCTGAACCTCGACATCGATCCGCTGACCCACCCGGCCTGGACCGGCGGCGAGCAGAAGATGCTCGATCGCGGCGGCCGCGTCTCGCGCTTCACCTCGCGCTTCGGCAACCTCGTCGGCCGCAAGTAAGGGTTTCGATCCCGGCCTCGGCGTGCTGCCGGGGCCGGATCAACGCAAGAAGGGCGGCACCGCGGTGCCGCCCTTCTTGCGTTCTGGGCGTTCCGCTCAGGCCTGCAGACCGGGAAAGGCCGAGCGCAGGCGGTTCTGCTGGACGGCGACCGGGCTCTCGACGGCGGCCGGCGTCGGGCGGTCGTCGGAGATCAGGCCGTCGAGGTGCAGGATGCGGGCGTGCAGCCGGCGGGCGCGCAGGATCAGGTTCTGCAGCCGGACCGGCAGGAGCGTGAAGCTCTCGGCCTTCGGCGCCTCGGTCGCGGCGAGCCGCACGCGGTTCTTCTCCTGCAAGGCCTGGCTCGCGGTGAGCTCGCCCTCGGACACCGCGCGCTGCACCAGCAGCCAGGACGCGATCTGCATCAGCAGGGTGGTGAGCCGCATGCTCTCCGAGGCGTAGGACAGGGTTGCGTCCCGCGAGATCAGGCGCGACTCGTCGCGGCCCTCGCCGTCGAGATACGCCGCGGTCTCCTCCACCAGCGCCATGCCGTCGTGGAAGAGCGTCCGGAAGGCGTCGGACGTGACGTAGGTCCGCCCGAAATCGACCCAATCCCGTTCGTCCCGGAACGTGACGTCGTACCCGTTCATCCTGCCTCCTGCGTCGCTGCCGGGGCCTGTCGTCGTTCCGTCTTGGAACGCTCCCGGCCTGTCCGCGACCCTTGCCGCAATCCTAGCGCCGAACGGAGGTCCCGCCGCGACAACCGAAAGGTAACCTTAATCGCGTCCGCGCACGTTCCACCGGAATGTCGAGATCGGGCGGCGAGGCAGTACCGCGCCATCGATGCGCGATGACGAATGGCGGATACGATATGGGACAACATTGAGGCTGTAAGTCGACGTGCCGCATTATGCCGGCTCGTCAGAACGCCGCGCGCACGCCGCCGAACACCGACCGCCCGGCCCCCGGATAGAACGCCACCGGGCCGCCGGCCACGGCACCGGCGTTCGCGACCACGGTGATGTCGGAGACGTAGCGGGCATCGAGCAGGTTGCGGGCGTCGACGAACAGCGAGACGCCGTTCGCGAAGTCGATCCCGGCCTGCACGTTGAGCAGGGCGTATCCCGGCACCTTCAAGGTGTTGGCGTGGTCGGCGAACGCGCCCTGAGGCACCCAGTCGACCGACGGGGCGATGTGGAAGCCGCTCGGGTGGACGTAGCTCACCACCGTGCGCAGCACGTCCTGGGGAAGGCCGGCGATGCGGTTGTTGCCGTAGACGGGATCGCCGACGAAGCGGAAGTCGTTGTGCGTCCAGATCTGGGACAGGCTCAGCCGGTCGCCGACGCCCGACAGGTCGCGGGCGAGGTCGAGGCCGAAGGCGGCCTCGACACCCTGGTGCCGGGTGCGTGGCGCGTTGAAGGTCGCCGCCGGCAGGTTGATCGCTGCGCCGAGCGCGGTGTTGAAGTTGATCAGCTCGTCCCGGATGTCGGCACGGTACAGGGTCACGTCCCAGGTCAGGCGGTCGATCCGTCCGCGAGAGCCGGCCTCGTAGGTCCAGGCGCGCTGGGCCTGGAGCGGGACGAAGGTGGTGCGCAAGATGTTGGTCTGCACGAGGTCGCCGAAATCCGGCACGTCGCGCGAGCGCGTGACGTCGCCGAACACCTGGATCTCGGGCAACGGCTGCCACAGCAGGCCGAGCTTCGGGTTCACCCCCTCGTAGGTCTCGTCGGCGAACTGCACGTTCGGGCTCGCCGCCAGGCCGCCCTTGTTGCTGTAGGTGCGGTTGGACGAGAACGCCTTGGCGCCGGTCATCAGGGCTACGTCCGGCAGGAACCAGAACCGGTTCTCGCCATAGGCCTCGAGGTTCGAGGCGCTCTGCAGGGCGTTGAGGGTCTGCGCGCCGCGCTGGCCCTGGACGTTGACGAATTGCAGCGCCGAGTTCTGCCCGGCGAAGGCCCGCAGGCCCAGGATCGTGTCGTTGCGGAAGCCGCCGAGGTCGAACGTGCCGGCCCAGTGCGGGCTGATGCCGTAGGTCCAGCCGTCCTGGTCGATCGCCTGGAAGATCGGATGGTAGAGCGATTTGTGGATCGCCCAGGTGTCGACGTCGAGCTTTCCCACGTCGAGGACGAAGCTGGTGCGGTTGGAGATGCGCTCGGTCTCGACCTTGCGCGACTGGTTTCCGGCGATCGCGGCGGCGTTGGCCAGCGTCGGGTTGCTCAGCGCGTCGGACAGGCTCAGCGTGCCGGGCAGCTTCTGGTCGGTCAGGTAGATGCCGGCGTAGAACCGCGTCTCGACGCCCGGCGCCAGCTGGTAGCCGAGGTTGGCGTTGAAGTTCTGCGTCCGCTGGGTCTCGTGGTCGCGGAAGCCGTCAGCATTGGTGATGGTGCCGTTCACCAGCACATCGACCGGGCCCGAGATCCGCGAGGCCTGGAAGTTCTCGCGGATCGTGCCGAAGCTGCCGCCGTCGATCCGGACGATGTCGGGCGCGAATGCGGTGTAGGCGGTCGGCGTCACGGCGTTGATCGCGCCGCCCAGCGTTGTCGCGCCGAAGGTGAGGGCGTTTCCGCCCTTGTAGACCTCGACCGAACGCAGCGCCAACGGATCGATCTGGTAGAAGTCGCCGCTTCCGTCGGCGAGGTTGAACGGGATGCCGTCCTGCAGAAGCTCGATGCCGCGCAGGTGGAACCCGCGCGCGATGCCCGATCCGCGTACCGACAGACGAAGTTCCTGCCCGTAGCGCTCCTGGACCGCGACGCCGGGCGTGTCCTTGAGCACGTCGCGCAGGGTGTTGGCGTAGCGGTCCTGGAAGCTCGCCGCGTCGACGAAGGCCACCGACCCGACCGTCGCGTTCAGAGCCGCGCGCTGCTCGGCGACGCTCGGGACGGTGACCGAACCCGCCGCGGCACCGCTGACCGAAAGCTCGGGCAGCACGACGGCATCCGACGGCTCCTGCCCCCGGGAGGGCAGGGCGGCGGACAGCAGGACGGCGAGCGCCAGGGCGCCCGTTTCGAAGGGACGGGACATGCGAGACACCTTCCGACGGCCGCCGGGCGCGCGTCGGCGCGGGCAGGCACGTCCGGACTGGATGGAGAGGGCGACGCCGACGCGGATCCCGAGCGGATGCGCGCGGCGTCGGCGCGGATCAGTGGTGGGCGTGACCCGCCGGCGGTGCGGCGGGCGCCTGGGCGCCGATCGGCGCGACCGTGAACGTCACCGGCACGGTGCCGGCGCGCGCGAAGGTCAACGTGCCGGCGACCGTCTCGCCGACCTTCGGGCTCGCGGTCAGATCTTCGAACATCAGGTGCAGGCCGCCGGGGGCCAGCGTCACGGTCTCGCCGGGCCTGATCGTCAGGCCGCCCTCGACGGGCGCCATCCGCATCACGCCGCCGTCCATCGACATGCTGTGGATCGTGCCGCGACCCGCGAGAGGGATCGCGGCCGCCGTCAGGGTGTCGGGCACGGTGCCGGCGTTGGTGATGCTGACGTAGCCGCCGGCGACGGTGGCGCCGGCGGGCGTCGCGCGCAGCCAGGGCGTGGCGATGGTGAGGTCGCCGGCCTTGATCGCGGCCGGCGCCGCGTCGGGCTGGGCCGCCGCGACGATCCGCACCGACGGGGCCGGCGACTTCAGGTCCCGGGCGGTCTGGCCGGGGCCGGGGATCTCGCTCCAGCGGTAGCCGCCGCCGTCGCAATCCTGCTCGACCGGAAAGTACACGGTCGCGCCCGGCGCGAAGGCGTCGGAGACCCGGGCGAAGAAGGTGAACTCGTCGATCTGGTCGTCCGGCAGGGCGCCGCCGGTCCAGGTGATCGCCGTGACGCCCTCGGACACCATTCCGTGGAAGGACTGGTAGGGCCTGGCGTAGGCGCCTCGCGTCGTCGTCACCTGCCAGCCGGGCTTCGGCATCGGCTTGGCGCCGACCATGCCCTCAGGGATGGTGACCCTGACCCTTATGGTGGGCCGGCCGTCGCAGCCGTGGTTGATCTGCACGACGCCGCGATAGGCCGCGTTGGGGCTGGCCTCCTTGCGGTCGAGGGTGGCGTGGGCGAAGGCGCCCGGGCCGGGCAGGACGAAGCCGAGCGCGACGCAGAGGCCGGCACGCGTGATACGGGACATGGCAAAGCTACCGTCTGGCTGAAGGGATCGGGCGGCGATCGGTTCAGGCGACGGGCGGACCTCGCGGATGGGCGATGGCGCGGGGCGGCGCGCGCGGGCCGTTCGCGGCGGCCCGCCAGAACGCGGTGGTGACGACGCGGCCTTGCGGCCAGATGATCGTCGCGGCGGTGTCGCGAGGCGCCAACGCGTCGGCCACGTGGTGGGCGGCGGTGCAGCAATCGGCGTGGACGTGAGGCGTGTCCGGCGAGGGATCGCCGGCGGCGGCAGCGCCCGACAGGCACAGGGCATGGACGTCTCCGGCCATCGGAGCCGGCATCAGGCCGCTGAGGAAGCCCTGCAGGACGAACGCGTAGAGCGCGATCACGGCGGTGATCGCGCGCAGAGGTCTCGTCCTGTGGCTCCCGGGCGTCATGCCGACCCTGTCCGGCGACCGCGTCGCGTCTTCCGATTCCTTGGCACGGCTGGGCCGATTCCGCTGTGGCACGGAGGACGCACGCACCCGTGATGTGCGGGCACGCACCGGCACGCCACAATAAAGCCCGGTCGCCATGGAGTCTTAACCGTACCCGGACACCTTGGGCCCAGGGGAAACGGCGGCACAGCGCCCGCTCCACTTCGCCCATCCATGGACCAGAGCCACCACGATGCTCATTCAGGCTACCACCCGCGCGACCCTGAGCCTCGCGCTCCTCGGAACCGTCGCCCTCGTCGCCCCGGCTTCGGCGCGCGAGCAGGCCGGCGCCGGCTATGCCCAGGCCGAGTGGGCGCAGGACTACGCCTCGCCCGCCGCGATGCAGGTCCAGCGCTCGTCGACGCCGATCCTGTCGCCGCAGACGGTGGCGGCCACCGAGCAGATGGTCGAGCGCTACAAGGAGATCGTCTCCCGCGGCGGCTGGAAGCCGGTCTCCGGTGCCGACCGCCTGCGCATCGGCGCCCGCGGCGCGGTGGTCGGGGCCGTGCGCCAGCGCCTGATCGTGACCGGCGACATCGACCCGGTGGCCGGCAATTCCGGCGTGTACGATTCCTACGTCGCCGCCGGCGTGAAGCGCTTCCAGGCCCGCCACGGCCTGAGCCAGACCGGCACGATGAGCATGGCGACGCAGCAGGCCATGAACGTGCCGGCCGACATCCGCCTGCGCCAGCTCGAGATCAACGCGGTGCGCCTGCGCTCCTACTCGGGCAACCTCGGGCAGCGCTTCGTCATCACCAACATCCCGGCCGCCCTGGTTCAGACGGTCGAGAACGGTCAGGTCGTGACGCTGCACGCCGCCGGCGTCGGCAAGATCGACCGCCAGTCGCCGATCATGAACACCAAGGCGACGCAGATCAACTTCAACCCCTTCTGGACGGTCCCGGCTTCCATCGTGAAGAAGGACCTCATCCCCAAGATGCAGAAGGATCCGAACTACCTCACCGACAACAAGATCCGCATCTTCTCCGGCGAGGCCGAGATCCAGCCGAGCCAGGTCAGCTGGAACTCGGACGAGGGCACGCGCTACCGCTACCGCCAGGACTCGGGCGCCGACTTCAACTCGATGGGCATCGTGCGCATCAACATCCCGAACCCGTACGGCGTGTTCATGCACGACACGAACACCAAGGGCGTGTTCGGCGACGACTTCCGCTTCATCTCCTCAGGATGCGTCCGCGTTCAGAACGTGCGCGAGTACATCACCTGGCTGTTGAAGGACACGCCCGGCTGGGGCCGCGAGCAGGTCGAGCAGGCGATCGAGAGCGGCAAGCGCGTCGACGCCACGCTGTCCTCGCCGGTGCCGGTCTACTGGACCTACATCACCGCCTGGGCGACGCCGGACGGCCTCGTGCAGTTCCGCGACGACATCTACAAGCGCGACGGCGTGAACGTGCCCTCGACGATCGGCGCGCCGACGCCGGTCGCCAGCGCCGAATCGACCGCTCCGCAGAGCTTCGAGCCGGGCGACGAGGAGAACTAGCCCCGACGCTTCGGGCGCCGGCAAGACCCGCGGACGAGCCCCCAAAACATGACCGACGCGCGGCCCGTATCCCACCGGATGCGGGCCGTTCTCGTTTGCCACGTAGGTCGCTGATTCTGAGAGCCTGGACGCAGAGACAAAAATTCGGGACGCACAGCCATCGCGGGCAGGCCCACGCTCACTCTAGGACTTTCATCAGGCGCTACGTCCGCATGATGAGTGAGAAGACGTCGAATGCAGCATACGGCATCGATTCCGGCCTGGGTCGCCCGTCGCGGCTGGAGCCGGAGAAACCGGGTCTGGGTCCGCCTGTGGCTCGATCGCAAGCCCAAGGGCAACCGCTCGGCCGCCGAGCCGACCGAACCTCAGGTCGCGAGCGCGACGATCCTGCCGTTCACGCGCGAGCAGAATCGAACCGAGCCGACCCCGCGTCGGCAGCGGGCGCAAGACAGGTGACGCCGGCGGCCCCGCGTCGGCGACACGGCGCGGGTGCGGACGGACGGGTGCCCGCCGTCGCGGCGACCGGCTAAGGTCCAGCGAACTCGGCGGCCCGAAGGTCCAAGGCGATTTCCTCCAGCAAGGCGATACGAGCCGACGCGGTCTGCGCGTCGCGCGAGGCGGCGGCCGGCCCCGACGGCGAACGCGGGACGCGGCCCGACAGGCGGCGCCTCGTCGGCATCGCGCTGATGTGCGGAACGCTGGCGTTCTTCGCCTGCCTCGACGCATCGGCGAAGGTGCTGGCCCGTTCCGGCGTCGACCCGCTGCTCACCACCTTCATGCGCTACGGCGTGAGCGTGGCGCTGATCTCGGTGTTCCTCAACCCGGTGACGACCCCGGCCGTCATGCGCAGCCGCCGCCTCGGCCTGCAGGTGGTGCGCTCGCTGTTGCTGTTCGGATCGACGGCGCTGAACTTCTTCGCGCTCCGCCACCTGCAGCTCGCCGAGACCCTGTCGATCCAGTTCGCGGCACCGCTCACCGTCGCGCTGCTCGCCGGCCCGCTGCTCGGCGAATGGTCGTCGCCCAGGCGCATGGCGGCGATTGCGGTCGGCTTCCTCGGCGTGCTGGTGATCGTGCGGCCCGGCCTCGGCCAGGTTCACCCGGCGGTCCTGCTCAGCCTCGGCAACATGCTCTGCTATGCGCTCTACATCCTCGCGACGCGCAAGCTCGCTGCGCATGATTCGACCGCGACGACGATGGTCTATTCCGGCTTGGCCGGCCTCGGGCTGATGACGCCGCTGCTGCCGTGGATCTGGACCAGCCCGGCCTCCCTCACGGTGTGGGCGCTGCTGGTCGGCATCGGCCTGTTCGGGACGATGGGGCACTGGCTGCTGATTCTGGCGCATGCGCGGGCGCCGGCCAACGTGCTCGCGCCGTTCCTGTACACGCAGCTGCTCTGGTCGCTGACGCTCGGCTACCTGCTGTTCGGCGACGTTCCGAACCGCTGGACCGTGCTCGGCGCGGCGGTCATCGTCGGCTCGGGCCTCTACCTGCTCGCCCACGACGCGATGGCGCAACGAAAAGGGCCGGCCACCCGAGGGTGACCGGCCCGTTCTAAGACGACGCTGTGTCGGGCTTAGCGGCCCATGCGCTCGCGACGCTCCATCCGCTCCTCGCGGCGGTCCTCGCGATCGCGGCGATCCGCCTCCGGATCGACGCCGAGGACGCCGCCCACGGTGCCGGTGGCCGCACCGACGGCGCCGCCGACCACGCCGCCGATCGGGCCGGCCGCGCGGTTGCCGTCCTCGACGCCGCGCTCGGCGCCGCGGACGGTGCCCTGGGCCTGCGCCGTGGCGGAGAGGGCCAGCGGCGAGAGCACGAGGGTCGTGGCGATCAGCAATGTCTTCATGGTGTCGGATCCTTGATCGAGTTTCGAGAATGTCCCGGCCGCGCGATCGGCTGGCTCCGGGTCCGTGACGGGTCAACGGGCGAAACCGCGAAAGGTCGCAATTTTCCTAGATCCGGCTCCGGATCGAGGCGGAAACGGCTTTCAATCCGGGCCGGACGCTTTCAGTCCGGGCCGGACCCCGACGTCTCAGCGGTGGTGGCGGCGATGATGCCGGACGGCGCGGCGCGAGCGCAGGTCGGTGCGGTAGGCGCGCCGGCCGGGATCGATCCCGAGCGCGCCGTTGACCGTTCCGACGGCACCGCCGACCGCTCCGCCGACCACGCCGCCCACCGGCCCGCCGACGCGGTTGCCCTCGGCCGAGCCGCGCTGCACGCCGCCGACGAGGCCCTGCGCCTGCGCGGGGCCGGCGATGGCGAAGGCGGAAACGGCGAGCGTCGCGGCGATTAGGAGATGTCTCATGGCGTGCACCCTGTCTTGATAATCCGTCGCGTCTCGGACCCGCCCGGGCAGGCCGGCGCGGCGGATCGCGTGGGATGGCAACGAACGCGCCGCGATTTGGTGGCAGCGGCTCGGGATGCGGCGTGGCGATGTGGTGAATCGGCATCGCTTCGCGGCACACGCGCATCCGCTGGCCTCCGCTCGCGCCCGCTGCTAGAACGCCGCCCATGCGCAGCGCCGACGCCTGTCTCCGTCTTCGAATTATGGGCCCGGCCGCCGCGTGAGCGCCGCGCCCGCGCGGCTGCGCGGAGGCCGGGATCGTCACGGGAGCCACCGCTTCCTTCGCCCCTAGCGCCGTGACAGGCGCGGGCCTCCGCAGAGCCCGCACGCGCGCCGCCCGTATCCAGGACGCCCGACCCCATGACCGACGAGACCCAAGCCGAAGCCCCGGCCGGCCGCGACTATTCGAAGACCCTCTACCTGCCGCAGACCGATTTTCCGATGCGGGCGGGCCTGCCGACCCGCGAGCCGCTGCTGCTGGAGCGCTGGAGCACGACCGACCTCTACGGCCAGCTTCGCGCGCAGGCCGCCGGACGGCCGAAATTCGTGCTGCACGACGGGCCGCCCTACGCCAACGGCAACATCCACATCGGCACAGCGCTGAACAAGATCCTCAAGGACGTGATCGTCCGCTCCATGGGCGGCCTCGGCTTCGACGCGAACTACGTGCCGGGCTGGGACTGCCACGGCCTGCCGATCGAGTGGAAGATCGAGGAGCAGTACCGCGCCAAGGGCCGCAACAAGGACGACGTGCCGGTCATCGAGTTCCGCCAGGAATGCCGAACGTTCGCCGGCCACTGGCTCGACGTGCAGCGCGCGGAGTTCAAGCGCCTCGGCGTCACCGGCGATTGGGACCATCCCTACGCCACCATGGCCTATCCGGCGGAAGCGGCGATCGCCGCCGAGCTGATCAAGTTCTCGATGAGCGGGCAGCTCTATCGCGGCTCGAAGCCGGTGATGTGGTCGGTGGTCGAGAAGACCGCGCTCGCCGAGGCCGAGGTCGAGTACGAGGACCACGTCAGCGACACCATCTTCGCCGCCTTCCCGGTGCGCGAAGGCGCCGTCGCCGACCTGACCGACGCCCGCGTCGTCATCTGGACCACGACGCCCTGGACCATGCCCGGCAACCGAGCGGTCGCCTACTCCAAGCGCGTTGCCTACGGCCTCTATCGCGTCACCGAGGGCGCCGAGGACAACTGGGCCAAGGTCGGCCAGACCTACCTGCTGGCGGACGGTCTTGCCGCGGGCGTCTTCGAGGCCGCGCGCGTCGCAGGACACGAGCGCCTGCGCGACGTGAGCCCGGCCGAGCTCGCCGGCCTCACCCTGTCCCACCCGCTCGCCGGCCGCGGCTACGACTTCGCCGTGCCGATGCTCGACGGCGACCACGTCACCGACGAGGCCGGCACCGGTTTCGTCCACACCGCGCCGGGCCACGGCCGCGAGGATTTCGAGGTCTGGATGGCCAACGGCCGCGCGCTCGCCGAGCGCGGCATCGAGACCCGGATCCCCTACACGGTCGATGCCGACGGCGCGCTGACCAAGGATGCGCCGGGTTTCGAGGGGAAGCGCGTCCTCACCGACAAGGGCGAGAAGGGCGACGCCAACAGGGCCGTGATGGCCGCGCTCCAGGAAGCGGGGACGCTGGTGGCGTCGGGCCGGCTCAAGCACAGCTACCCGCATTCCTGGCGCTCGAAGAAGCCGGTGATCTTCCGCAACACGCCGCAATGGTTCATCGCCATGGACAAGGCGGTGGAGTCGCTCGGCGACAGGACGCTGCGCGAGGTCGCCCTGCAGGCGATCGAGGACACCCAGTGGGTGCCGCCGCAGGGCAAGAACCGGATCAACGGCATGGTCGGCAACCGGCCGGACTGGGTGGTTTCCCGCCAGCGCGCCTGGGGCGTGCCGATCACCGTGTTCGTGAGAAAGGGCACCGGCGAGGTGCTGCGCGACGCGGGCGTGAACGCCCGCATCGTCGCCGCCTTCGCGGCGGAAGGCGCGGACGCGTGGTTCACCGATGCCGACGGTGCCCGCTTCCTCGCTCCCGACCACGACCCGGCGGCGTACGAGAAGGTCACCGACGTCCTCGATGTGTGGTTCGACTCCGGCTCGACCCACGCCTTCGTCCTCGACGACCCGGAGGCGTTCCCGGGTCTCGCCAACGTCGTGCGCCGGCGTGACGGCGGGCAGGACACGGTGATGTACCTGGAGGGGTCGGACCAGCACCGCGGCTGGTTCCAGTCCTCGCTGCTCGAATCGGCCGGCACGCGCGGCCGCGCGCCCTACGACACGGTGCTGACCCACGGCTTCGTCCTCGACGCCAAGGGCCTGAAGATGTCGAAGTCGAAGGGCAACGTCGTCGCGCCGCAGAGCATCATCAAGGATTCCGGCGCCGACATCCTGCGCCTGTGGGTCGCGGCGTCGGACTACACCGACGACCTGCGCATCGGCCCGGAGATCATCAAGACCTTCGCCGAGACCTACCGGAAGCTGCGCAACAGCCTGCGCTGGATGCTCGGCTCGCTCGCCCACCGCGTGGCGGGCGACAACGTGCCGGTGGCGGAGATGCCGGAACTCGAGCGCTTCGTGCTGCATCGGCTGCTCGAGCTCGACGGCGAAATCCGCGAGGCCTACCGCACCTTCGACACCAAGCGGGTGGTCGCGCTCCTGAACAACTTCCTGACCGGCGACCTGTCGTCGTTCTACTTCGACGTGCGCAAGGACGCCCTGTACTGCGACCCGGCCTCGTCGGTCGCCCGCCGGGCCGCGCTTCAGGTGATCGACGAGGCCTTCCGCCGCGTCGTGATCTGGCTGAGCCCGGTCCTCGCCTTCACCGCCGAGGAGGCCTGGCTCGACCGGTTCCCGTCGGAGACCGGGTCGGTCCACCTGCAGACCCTGCCGGAGACGCCCGAGGCTTGGCGCGACGACGGGCTGGCCGCGCGCTGGCAGAAGATCCGTCGCGTCCGCCGGGTCGTGACCGGCGCGCTGGAGATCGAGCGGGCCGCCAAGCGCATCGGCGCGAGCCTGGAGGCGGCCCCCGTGGTCTCCATCGCCGATCCCGAGCTTCTGGCCGCCCTCGACGGCGTCGACTTCGCCGACGTCTGCATCACCTCCGCGATCCGGGTCGAGGCCGGGGAGGGACCGGCCGACGCGTTCCGCCTCGACGAGGTCAAGGGCGTCGCCGTGGTGCCGGCGCGCGCCGAGGGCCGGAAATGCGCGCGATCCTGGCGCGTCACGCCGGAGGTCGGCAACGATCCGGACTATCCCGACGTCACGCCCCGCGACGCCCGCGCCCTGCGGGAGTGGGACGCGGCGCACGCGGCCGCGAGCGCGGCGTGAGCGGATCGGAACCGTCTCTCTCCCCCCTCTGCGGGGGAGGGTGGCCCGCGAAGCGGGTCGGGACAGGGGAGCGCGTGGCCGGCGCGGCGCGCACCGCCGCGGATCCGATCCGGTCTTCCCGGATCTGCGCAACAGCGCCCCGGGATGACGGGGAGGGTGGGGGAACCCCGTTCGCGACCCGTCCGCGTTCCGTCGCCGTCGCGACGGAAGATGGGGCTACCCGATGACGCCCGTGCGCCTCGGACTCCTCGCCCTGCTCACGACGCTGATCCTCGATCAGGCCTCGAAGCTGGGGCTCTACTTCGGTACCGACCTGGTGCTGACCCAGCCCTGGCGCTTCGGCCCCTACGCCGAGTTCGTCGTGGTCTGGAACAGGGGCGTGTCCTACGGCCTGTTCCAGCAAGAGGGCGGCATCGGCCGCTGGCTGCTGGTGGCGCTGTCGCTCGCGGCGGCCCTCGGCCTCAGCGTGTGGATGACCCGCACCGGTTCGCGCCTGCTCGCGACCGCGCTCGGGCTGATCGCCGGGGGCGCGCTCGGCAACGCGATCGACCGGGCGGCCTACGGCGCGGTGTTCGACTTCGTCCACCTGCATGCCGGGGCCTGGTCCTGGTACGTGTTCAACATCGCCGACGCGGCGATCGTGGCGGGCGTCGTCGGGCTGATCCTCGACAGCGTGCTGCCGGAGCGGCGCCCCGGCCTGCCGGGCGAGCCGCCGCCGGCGTGACCGGGAGACCACATCCACAGCCACCTGTCGCCGGCGGCTGGCCGGGAGCGGTCAAGGCGCCATACGATCGCCGGAAACCGGTCCCAGACCCGAAGCGCCGGATCAGGCCGTCAACCGTGCGGCCGCTTCGAGAACCCCGGAACGGGGATCGGGCATCGGTGGGCAAGCTGCGGGGCATCATGATCGGGTATCGGGAGCTCATTCTCATGGCGGCGGCGGCGATCGCCCTGCCGTCGGCGGTCCAGGCCCAGGAAACGGGCGAATTGCTGCGCAACACCTTGAGCGGCATCGGCCTTCTCGAGAAGCCGCAGGCGCCGATCGAGTATCGCGAGCGCGCGCCGCTGGTGATGCCGCCCAAGCTCGACGGGAAGTCCCTTCCGGCGCCCCGCGCCGGCGCCGCCTCGGCGCAATGGCCCAAGGAACCCGAGGTGGTCGAGCGCGAGCGCGCCGCCGCCGAGCGCCGTCTGCCCAAGGGCAGCCAGGCGCAGGGTCGCTACGAGGACAACAACGCGACGCTCTCGATCGACGAGATGCGGTCCGGCCGGCGCGCCGACGCCAACCTGACCCGCGAGATCGAGCGCAAGCCCGGCGAGAACAGCCGCGAGGATTCTTGGGTCAACCCGCTCGACCTGATCCGGGGGATCGGCAACGAGAAGACGGAGCCGGCGGCGGCCGAGCCGTCGCGCGACGTGCTCACCGACCCGCCCAAGGGCTATCGCCAGCCGCCGCGGAAGATCGTCCGCAACACCACCGACCCGATCAACAACCCGACCCGCGAGCGCGACGAAGCCGATCCGGGTGTCTATCTGCGTGAGCAGCGGGCGCGCTGAGGTGCGGATGTGACACACGGCGCGTCTCGGTTCCGCACGGGACCGGGACTGGCAAATCCGGTACGGGACTTGCCAATTTAGATACGGGACGTGCCATTTAAGACGATGCCGGCGCGCTCGGAGCCCCGCATCGAACCAGAAACGGACGGTCCCTCGGGGCCGCACGAGGGAAGACGGAATGCATCTGCTCAGGAAGGCGACGCCCACCCTGTTCCCGGCCGGCGGCCGTTTCGCGAATGCGGGACGCGCCGAGGCGGCGCCGTTCGGGCGCTCGGAAGCCGGCGGGCCGGAGGTGTCGGCCTTCACCCTCGACAACGGCCTTGACGTGGTGGTGGTGCCCGATCACCGCGCGCCCGTCGTCACCCACATGATCTGGTATCGCAACGGCTCGGCCGACGATCCGCTCGGCCAGTCGGGCATCGCCCACTTCCTCGAGCACCTGATGTTCAAGGGCACCGAGAAGCACCCGGTCGGCGCCTTCTCCAAGGCCGTCTCCGGCCTCGGCGGCCAGGAGAACGCCTTCACCTCCTACGACTACACCGCCTATTTCCAGCGCGTCGCCCGCGACAACCTCGACACGATGATGGCGTTCGAGGCCGACCGCATGACAGGCCTCGTCCTCGACGACGCGGTGGTGGCGCCGGAGCGCGACGTGGTGCTCGAGGAGCGCCGCATGCGGGTCGAGACCGACCCGTCGGCCCAGCTCTCGGAGGCGATGGCCGCCTCGCTCTTCGTGCACCATCCCTACGGCATCCCGATCATCGGCTGGATGCACGAGATCGAGGAGCTGAACCGCGGCCACGCCCTCGACTACTACAAGCGCTTCTACACCCCCGAGAACGCGATCCTGGTGGTCGCCGGCGACGTGACGCCCGACGAGGTTCGGCGCCTGGCCGAGGCGACCTACGGGCGCGTCGCGCCGCAGGGCGCCCGCCCGATCCGCGTCCGAGCCCGCGAGCCGGAGCCGAAGGCGCTGCGCCGCCTCGCGGTGGCCGATCCGAAGGTCGAGCAGCCGACGCTGCAGCGGCTCTATCTCACCCCGTCCTGCATCACCGCCCGCGACGGCGGCTGCCACGATCTCGAGCTGCTCGCCGAGGTGCTCGGCGGCGGCTCGACCTCCTATCTCTACCGCAAGCTGGTGATGGAGAGCGGCCTCGCGGTCAACGCGGGCGCCTGGTACATGGGCTCGGCGATCGACGACACCCGCTTCTCCGTCTACGCGGTGCCCGCCGAGGGCGTCAGCCTGGAGAAGCTGGAGGCCGAGGTCGACCGCGTGCTGCGGCGCGTGCCGTCGGATGCGCTGAACGCCGAGGCGATCGAGCGGGCCAAGACCCGCCTCGTGGCCGAGACGGTGTATTCCTCCGACAGCCAGTCCTCGCTCGCCCGCATCTACGGTTCCGCGCTCGCCATCGGCGAGACCATCGAGGAAGTGCGGCGCTGGCCGTCCGACATCGAGGGCGTCACCCGGGAGCGCCTGGCCGAGGCGAGCGAGCGCTGGCTGACGCCGTCGCGCTCGGTCACCGGCTACCTCGTCAAGTCCAGCGACCCGGACGCACCGATGGCCATCGCCGCCGAGTAGGGACGTTCGGCCTGCGGCGCCCGGCGCCGCACCCAGACATCAAGAACAACGAGGTCGTCCATGAACTTCGCCGACACCGACCTGGCCGAGACCCCGGTCCGCTCCAAGGCGAGTCCGGCCAAGGCGCTGCCGATCCAGACCGCCGCCGGCATCGAGGCGTGGCACGTCGAATCGCCGGTGGTGCCGATGATCGCCCTGGCCTTCACCTTCGAGGGCGGCGCGGCGCAGGACCCCGAGGGCAAGTCGGGCTGCGCCCAGATGCTGGCACGCCTCCTCGACGAGGGCGCGGGCGATCTCGGCTCCGACGCCTTCCAGGAGCGGCTCGCGGCGCGCGCCATCGAGCTGTCGTTCCATGCCGGCCCCGACGCGATCGGCGGCTCGCTGAAGATGCTGGTCAAGCACGCCGACGAAGCAATCGAGCTGCTGGCCCTGGCGCTCGCAAAGCCGCGCTTCGACGCCGACGCGATCGAGCGGGTCCGCGGCCAGGTGATCGCCGGCCTGCGCTACCAGCAGAACGATCCGGGCGTGATGGCCTCGCGCCGCTTCTTCGCCGAAGCGTTCGCCGGGCACGCCTACGGACGCCCGTCCTCGGGCACGATCGAGGCGGTCTCGGCGATCACCCGCGACGACCTCGTGGCGATGCATGCCCGGCTGCTCGGTCGCGGCGCGGTGAAGGTCGCAGCCGTCGGCGCGATCGGCGCCGAGCAGCTCGCCGCGAGCCTCGACCGCGCCTTCGGTGCGCTGCCCGAGGCCGGCGGCCTGCGCGCGATCGAGCGGACCACGGTGGGCGACCTCGGCAAGCGCGTCGTCGTCGATCTCGACGTGCCGCAATCGGTGATCCGCTTCGGCATGGCTGGCGTCGCCTGGCGCGACCCCGACTTCATTCCCGCCTACGTGCTCAACCACATCCTCGGCGGCGGCGCCTTCACCTCACGGCTGTTCCAAGAGGTCCGCGAGAAGCGCGGCCTCGCCTACTCGGTCGGGACCTCGCTGGTCAGCCACCGCTCGGCGGCGATGACCTGGGGCTACACCGCGACCAAGAACGAGCGCGTCGGCGAGGCGCTGTCGGTCATCGGCGACGAGATCAACCGCCTGATCGCCGACGGCCCGGACGACGAGGAGTTGCAGAAGGCCAAGGACTACCTGACCGGCTCCTACGCACTCGGCTTCGACACCTCGACCAAGATCGCCCACCAGCTGGTGCAGATCGCGTTCGAAGGCCTCGGGATGGACTACATCGAGCGCCGCAACGCCCTGGTATCCTCGGTCACGCAGGACGACATCCGCCGCGCCGGCGCGCGGACCTTCGCCGACGGCCGGATGCTGGTCGTCGCCGCGGGGCGGCCGGTCGGCCTCTGACACAGGCTCGATGACCCCCGTCGTGGGGACTGTTCCATCTCTTCGCGGTGCCGCACGTTCTTTCGCCGGACCGGCGACCGCTTCGACGGAAGATGCTCTCGCCGATGCAGCTCACCGGGATCCACCATCTCACCGCCATCACCGCGCGGGCCGCGGAGAACCACGCGTTCTACACCCGCGTGCTCGGCCTGCGGCTCGTCAAGAAGACGGTGAACCAGGACGACGTCTCGGCCTACCACCTGTTCTACGCCGACGGGCTGGCCTCGCCCGGCACCGACGTGACCTTCTTCGACTGGCCGGCGCCGCCCGAGCGGCGCGGGACGAACAGCATCACCCGCACGCACCTGCGCGTCGCCGGCCCGGCGGCGATCGACGCTTGGCGCGAGCGCCTCGCGCGGGAGGGCGTGGCCCACTCCGAGCCGGTCGAGCGCGACGGACGCCTGACCCTGGATTTCGAGGATCCGGAAGGCCAGCGCCTGAGCCTCGTCGACGACGGCGGCGCGGGCGATGCGCACCCCTGGGTCGGCAGCCCGGTGATGCCCGAGCACCAGATCCGCGGGCTCGGCCCGATCCGCCTCGCCGTCGCTCAGCCGGAGCGGACCGGCTCGGTGCTCGTGGACGTCCTCGGGATGCGGCATGACCGCAGCTTCGAGGCGCCTGAGGGAACGGTCCACGTCTTCGCCATGGGGGAGGGCGGGTCGGCCGCCGAGGTGCAGCTCGTCGGCGACGCCTCCGCCCCCGCCCGCCAGGGCGCCGGCGCGGTGCACCACGTCGCCTTCCGCATCCCCGATGCGGATTACGCAGCCTGGGCCGACCGGCTCAAGGTGCGGCGGATGCCGTCGAGCGGTCCGGTCGACCGCTACTACTTCCGCAGCCTGTATTTCCGCGAGCCGAACGGCATCCTGTTCGAGATCGCCACCGACGGCCCCGGCTTCACCGCCGACGAGCCGCTCGACCGGCTCGGTCAGGGCCTCGCCCTGCCGCCGTTCCTCGAGCCGCGGCGCGCCGAGATTCAGGCCGGGCTGAAGCCGCTCTAGGTCGGATCGCCGCGGGTATTAAGAGCGATTCCAATCAGTTGCGGTTGCATGGCTGTGTGTCGTCGGCGCGTCTTGACCTGCGTTCCGCACCTGCGAAAAGACCGCCAAACCCATCGGGATTCGGGACACCTCAGTCGATGAGCAAGTTCTACGAGGAGCGCGTTCTGTCGGTCCACCACTGGACCGACACGCTCTTCTCCTTCCGCACGACCCGCGATCCGGCCTTCCGCTTCCGGAACGGCGAGTTCACGATGATCGGCATCGAGGTTGAAGGCCGGCCGCTGCTGCGCGCCTACAGCGTCGTCTCGGCCAACTACGAGGAGGAGCTGGAATTCTTCTCGATCAAGGTCGAGGCCGGCCCGCTCACCTCGAAGCTGCAGCACCTCAAGGTCGGCGACCCGATCATCGTCGGCAAGAAGCCCACCGGCACGCTGGTGCTCGACAACCTGCTTCCGGGCAAGAACCTCTACCTCCTCGGCACCGGCACCGGGCTCGCGCCCTTCATGTCGATCATCAAGGACCCGGAGACCTACGAGCGCTTCGAGAAGGTCGTGCTCGTCCACGGCTGCCGGCAGGTGCAGGAGCTCGCCTACGGCGAGACCATCACCGAAAGTCTGCCGAAGCACGAGTTCCTCGGCGAGATGATCAGCGCGCAGCTGATCTACTACCCGACCGTGACCCGCGAGCCGTTCCGCAACCGCGGCCGCATCACCGACCTGATGACCTCGGGCAAGCTGTTCGAGGATATCGGCCTGCCGAACATGTCGGTCGAGAACGACCGCTTCATGCTCTGCGGCAGCCCCGACATGATCCGCGACACCCGCGAGCTGCTGACCAACGGCGGCTACGAGGAGGGCAACCACGGCGAGGCCGGTCACTACGTGATCGAGAAGGCCTTCGTCGAGAAGTAGGGTCTTCCGGGACCCGCCGAGAACCACCGTCGTCGTCCCGGGTCGGCGCAGCGGGGCCCGGGATCCAGAACCGTCGAAGGCGCAAGCTGGAGCACGACCTGCGGTTCCGGAGCGCGGGTTCGCCTTCGGCGCCCCGGGATGACGGGGAGGGCATGGCCACCGTGATCGCTCGCGCGATCGTTTCGGGCAGCTGCGCCCTTCTCAATCTCGCGCCGGAATCCCCACCAGACCCCGCACCTCCTGAGCCAGATCCGACAGGCTGACCGAGCCCTTGCTGATCACCCGGTCCGCCTGCCCGGCGAGCCGGCGTCGGTCCTCGGCCGTGATGTCCTTGGCGGTGAGCACTACCACGGGGATGTCGCGCCACTCCGCCCGCGTCCGCAGGGCGCGCAGGAAGCCGAAGCCGTCCATCTCCGGCATCATCAGGTCGAGGAGAACGAGGGCGGGCTTCTCCCGCGCCACCTCCTCCAGCGCGATTTTGCCGTGCTCGGCCGAGCGCACCGGAAAGCCCTCGCGTTCCAGGAAGGTCGTCACGCGCTCGCGGGCGTCGGGATCGTCCTCGACGACGAGGATCGGTCCCTCGGCATTGCCGGGACGGAACCGGTCGGTGACGGCCTTGAGGTGCCCCCACTCGATCGGCTTGTGCAGGTAGTCGGTGGCGCCGAGCGAGAAGGCGAGGTTCTGCTCGTCGAGCACCGTCACCATGATGATCGGCGTCGCGCCGAGCTCGGGGTCGGCCCGGAGCGCGCGCAGCACCGACCAGCCGTCCATCCGCGGCATGGTCACGTCGAGGAGGATCGCGCGGGGACGCAGGGCCCTGGCCCGTTCCAGGCCCTGGCGCCCGTCCTCCGCCGTGGAGACCACGAAGCCCTCCTTCTCGAGGAAGCGCGCGAGCAGGTCGCGCGTCGCCGCATCGTCGTCGATGACGAGGATGCGGTTTCCCACCGCCGTATCCTCCCCGTTTGCCGCTCCGGCGTCGGGGCCGGAGAACTGCGCCGGCAGGATCAGCGTGAAGGTGCTGCCTGCGCCCTCCCGGCTCGCGACCTCGACGGTGCCGCCCAGCAGCTCGGCGAAGGCGCGGGTGATCGAGAGGCCGAGCCCGGTGCCGCCGAAGCGTCGGGTCGTGGAGGCGTCGGCCTGGGTGAAGCGCTCGAACAGCCGCCCGACCTGCTCGTCGGTCATCCCGATCCCGGTATCGCTGACCGCGAAGCAGAGCCTGGCCTCCGCATCGCGCGTCACGGTAAGGCCGATGCGGCCGTTCTCGGTGAACTTCGCCGCGTTGCTCAGAAGGTTGATCAGGCACTGGCGCAGCTTGGTCACATCGGTATGCGCCGTGCCGACGTCCTCGGCGATCGTCAGGTCGAGAGCGTTCTCCTTCTTGGCGATCAGACCCTCGACCGTGGCGGCGACCTCGGCCACGACCTCGGCGACGGAGAAGTCCTCGGCGTAGATCTCCACGCGCTCGGCCTCGATCTTCGACAGGTCGAGGACGTCGTTGATCAGCCCGAGAAGGTGGCGGGCGTTCGACTCGATCTTCTTCATGTCGGCGATCAGCGAGGGCTCGCCGAGGTCTTCCAGCTCCTCCTGCAGCATCTCGGAATAGCCGATCACCGCGGAAAGCGGCGTGCGCAGCTCGTGGCTCATGTTGGCCAGGAACTGGCTCTTGGCGCGGTTGGCGTCCTCCGCCGCCTGACGAGCCGCCTCGACGGCGGCCTCGGCCGCCTTGCGCTCGGTGATGTCGGTATGCGTGCCGACCCATTCCCGCAGGCGCCCGTCCTCGGCGAGGATCGGCACGGCGCGCACCGCCATGTGGCGGTACTCGCCGTCGGCCCGGCGCAGGCGGTGCTCGGTCTCGTAGGGCTGCAGTGTCGAGACCGCCACGGTCCAGGCCTCGGCCGTATGCGCCCGGTCGTCCACGTGGATCGCGTCTAGGAAGCCCTCGCCGCCATAGGCCGCGTCGTCCTGGCCGGTGAAGCGCGTCCAGGAGGCCTGCCGCGGGTGCAGGGTACCCTCGGCCGTCGCGGTCCAGACGATCGACGCGCTCGCCTCGATCAGCGAGCGGAAGCGCTCCTCGCTGCGGCGCATGCGCTCCTCGACCATCCAGCGCAGGGTCTCGTCGAGAACGACGATGCCGACGCCCTCGATCGCCGGCTCGACCTCAGAGGAGGTGCCGCGGAGGGGATAGAAGCTCATCGAGAAGCGGCGCACGCCGCCGGGTGCCGAGGGCGTCGGGACGGCGACCGGTACGTCGGGCGTCACCAGCCCTTCGTGGAGGGCCGCGGCGAGCTTCGGACCAAGGGCGTCGGCGAGGGTCGGCAGCATCGCCCAGATCGGGGCGCCGAGGTCGGCGCCGAAGCCGCGCTCGCTCATCACCGCCAGCGCCCGGTTCATGTGGCGGATCTTGAGATCGCGGTCGAGGAAGCCGAGGCCGACGGGGGCATTGGCGAGCACCCCGTCGAGCAGGCCCGACATCCGCATCGCCTCCCGGCGGCGGACGAGGGCGAGGCGGGCGAGGAGCACGATCGCCACGACCGCGCAGACTGCCGTGAGGATCGACAGCAGCAAGGAACGCGCGGCGTCGCGGCTGCGATCGGCCTCCATTCGCCGGGCGATCGAGGCCTGCAATCCTGCGGTCTCGGCGCGGATCGCGTCCATCTGCTGCTTGCCGACGCCGGTGCGGACGATCTCGGTCGCCGCATCGAAGCTCGCGTCCCGCCGCGCGGCGACGACCCGGGCCGCGAAGTCGCGCTTGTCCGCGATGAGAGCGGCAAGGGACGTCCCGCCCTGGCGCAGCGGCACCTGGGCGAGGCTGCCGAGCCCGGCGAGACCGGTGTCGATCGCGCCGAGCGCCTTCTGGTAGGGCTCGAGGTAGACGTCGCCGCCGACGAGGACGTAGCCGCGCTCGCCGGTCTCGAGGTCCTTCACCGCCGAGAGCAGCCGCTCGAGCCCCGAGATCCGGGTGTTTCCGGCCGCGACCGCCGCGCGGCTCGCCTCGCCGCCGACGTAGTTCCAGCCACCCGCCACCAGGGCGACGATCAGGAGGCCGAAGGCGACCGGCGAGCCGAGCAGCCCGGCGAAGGGCCGTGCGCTGCGCCAGTTCGACCGACGCAGGAACGAGATCGATCGGGGGCTCACCACGCGACGACCATCCCGAACCCGCCCCGCATCGCAGCACCACCCGCGGCGAGCGGGTGTTTCGTATCGGTGATCATCTCGGGCGCCTCGGATCGGCCCGGCGACGTGCCGAGGCGACCTGCGCAGACATAGACGGGACGGGGCGGTTGTCGAAGCCTTACCCGTCGAAGCTCGGGCGGCCGCGAAGCCGCATCAGGTCTCGACGAGGCCGGTCGTGGCGCCGGAGGCTTCCGAATCCGCCCGTCCATGCGGCAGGGCGAGGTATTCGGTCGATCGCATCTCGATCAGGCGGGACACGGTGCGGTCGAACTCGAAGGCCTCGCGGCCCTCGCGGACCGTGTAGAGGTCCTGCGCTTCCGCCGCGGCCGAGGCGACGAGCTTCACGTGGCGGTCGTACAGGGTGTCGATCAGGGTGATGAAGCGCTTGCACTCGTTGCGGTTCTGCTCGCCCATCACCGGGATGTCCTCGACGATCACCGTGTGGAAGGCCCGGGCGATCGCCATGTAGTCGGAGGCGCCGAGCGGCTGGGCGCAGAGGTCGGCGAAGGAGAACCGGGCGACGCCGGCCGCCTCCTGCGGCACCGGCACGGCGCGGCCGTGCACGGTGATCGTCGCCGACCGGCCCTTGGCCTTCCCGGTCAGCCCCTTGAACGCGGCATCGATCGCGGCTCGGGCCTCCGCGTCCGCGGGCACATGGTAGACCGGTGCGCCGCCGAGCTTCTCCAGGCGGAAATCCGTGCGCGAATCCAGGCGCAGCACCTCGACCCGGTCCTTCAGCTCCTCGACGAAGGGCAGGAACAGCGCGCGGTTGAGGCCGCCCTCGTAGAGGCGGTCCGGCTCGACGTTCGAGGTCGCGACCACCGTCACGCCGCGCCTGAACAGCGCGCCGAACAGGCGGCCGAGGATCATCGCGTCGGCGATGTCGGTGACCGTGAACTCGTCGAAGCACAGCAGCGTCGCCTCGTCGGCGAGCGCGTCGGCGACGGGGCCGATCGGGTCGTCGCCCTTCACCTCGCCGCGCTTCAGCGCCTGGCGGTAGGCGTGGATGCGCTCGTGCGCGTCGGCGAGGAAGCCGTGGAAGTGGACGCGGCGCTTCGGCCCGGGGGCGGCCTCGTGGAACAGGTCCATGAGCATGGTCTTGCCGCGCCCGACCGAGCCCCAGATGTAGAGGCCCTTCGGCGGCCCGACGCTGTCCTTCCGCGAGAACAGCCAGCCGAGCGCGCTGCCCTTCTTGGCGCGACGCCTCCGCTCGAGGTCGAGGACCAGGCGGTCGAGGGCGCGCACCAGCCGCGCCTGGGCCGGGTCGCGCTCGATCGCGCCGGAGGCGATCAGCGCCTCGTAGCGATCGTGGACGGGGCCGGGAGAAAGCGCACCGCTGCGCGCATCGGCGGAGGGCGCATGGCTCGGCGAGGTTGGGCTCACGGCTTCCGGCTCACGACCACGGGATCCTGCTCGGCATCCGCGCGGTGCTGCAACGCGGGACCCGTCCCAACCGTCTGCCGCGCGCGGGCGGGTCGATCAACCCCGCGTCGCACCGCGATGCAACAGAAGTGGTTCCATCCCCTGCATGCATGTCAGCCCTGGCGACGCGATGCGACGACGAATTGTTGCATTGCACAATCGGCTTGGCGGTGCGAGACCCTGCCTGCCTTGAGGGAGGGCACGCCCGGATGCGCGCACCCAGCGCGCCGATACCGGAGACCTGCACATGGCATTGCCCGAGCCGAAACCGGCGGGACACACGATCCGACGCCTGCGCGCGAGCGACCGCGCGCAGATCCTCGCCTACTTCCTGCGCCTGGACCCCGAAACCCGCGCGAACCGGTTCATGGGAAGCGTCGGCGAGGCCGGGATCCGTGCCTATGCCGAGCGCGCCGTCACGGCCGACGGTTTGATCTTCGGTGCCTTTGTGTCCGGTACCCTGCGCGGGGTCGCGGAGCTGCGACCGTCCGGCCCGGGTGCGACGCCGCTCGATCTCGGCAGGCAGGCCGAGGCGGCCTTCGCGGTGGAGCGCGCCTACCGGCGTCGCGGCATCGGTGGCGCGCTGTTCGCGCGGATCACGGAAGCGGCGCGCAATCGTGGCGTCGGCGATTTGCACGTGCGGTGCTTGGCCATGAACGGACCGATGCGCCGCCTCGCGATCCGGCACGGCGCCGACCTGCAGGCCAGCGGGACGGAGGCCGAGGCCGCCGTGCACCTCGAACGGCCCACCCCGTTCTCGCTCTGGCACGAGAGCATCGCCGAGGCGTTCGACCTGACGATCGCGGCGCTTCAGTCGCGAAACCCGCCGCCCGCGTGAGAATGATCGCGCCCCCGCTCAACCGATCGGGTCGGCCACCAGGGCGAAGGTGAGCAGGTCGACCGAAGCGGCCCCGCCGCGCAGCAGGGCGCGGGCGGCGGCGTTGGCGGTCGCGCAGGTGGTGGTGACGTCGTCGACGAGGAGGACGCGCCGTCCCTGGATGCCGGCCCGATGCGCCGCCGGCACCCGGAAGGCGCCCTGAAGGTTCTCGGCACGCCCGGCGCGAGTCAGCCCGACCTGCGAGCGCGTCGCCTTCACCCGCGCCAGGGCCCGCGGCAGGAACGGCAGGCTGCCGGCCCGGGCGACCGGCCGCGCCAGCAGCGCCGCCTGGTTGAACCGCCGCCGCCACAGGCGCCAGCGATGCAGCGGCACCGGCACGACGCAGTCGGCCTCCGCGATCAGCGCCGCGCCGGACGCCGCCATCATCGCGGCCATCGCCTTGGCGAGGTCGAGGCGGTCCTGGTACTTCAGGCGATGGACGAGGCTGCGGGCGGTGTCGTCGTAGAGCGCCACGGCGCGGACCCGCGCGAAGACCGGCGGCTCGCTGATCGCCCGCGGCGACAGCAGGGGACCGATTCCGAGATCGACGGCGAACGGGGTGCCGTACCGCGCGCAGCACGGCTCCTCGATGAAGCGCAGGCCGGCCCAGCAGGACGGGCAGAGCGCGCCGGGATCGGCGGTCGCCGCGCCGCAGCCGGCGCAGGACGGCGGGTAGACGAGACCAACCAGGGCGCGGACAGCGCGACTCAGAACGGCGAAAGGCCGCGCGCCCTGCGACGCACGGCCGATCTCGATGCTCGACGTCTCAGGCGCCTGCACGGCCCGATCCGTCCGCCGCGCCGACGCGATCGGGAGCGCGCCTCAGCGCGTCGTCGGCGCGGTCTGATCGTTGCGGCGGGCCTCGGCATTCGCGCGATGGCGGCCGATGGCGCAGCCGGCCGCAGCACCGGCGAGCCCATGATGGCCGGCATAGTGCCCGGCGATCCCGCCGACGATGGCGCCCTTGATGCAACCCTTGGCATCGGCGGCCGAGCCGAAAGCGATGATCGAGAGGGCCAGCGCGGCCCCGGACAGGAAGCGGATCATGGGATGGGACTCCGGTACGCGGCCGAGCGGCCGATGGAACTGACCAGGAACGGCGACGCCCCGTTCCCGTTCCACCCTCTCAGAAGTGTGATCGTCGTCCGGCCCTCGCCACCCGTCGGTCGCGCCGCTGGCAAGACAGCGATCCGAGCGCCATGTGATGGGGCAGATGACAGCGCCTTCGCCCCTGTTCGACACCGTCCTCGCCCGCCGACGCCTGGCGCGGGCGCAGCGTGCGGACTTTGCCGATTTCCTGATCGCCCGTGTCGCGGAGGATCTCGACGATCGCCTCGGCGCGGTGCTGCGTGACTTCACCCGAAGCCTCGATCTCGCGACGCCGACTGCGGCGGCCGCGCGCGTCCTGTCGGCGCGTTACCCCGACGCGACGGTCCTGCGCCTCGCGCCGATCCTGGACCAGGCCGTGCCCGGCGTCCGGCAGGCGGTCGCCGACCCCGAGGCGCTGCCGGCCGCGCCCGAGGGTTTCGACCTCGCCGTGTCGCTGCTGGCGCTCCAGGGCGTCAACGATCTTCCCGGGACGCTGGTGCAGCTCCGCCGTTCGCTTCGCCCCGACGGGCTGTTCCTCGGCTGCCTGCTCGGCGGCGCCACCTTGAACGAGCTGCGGGCGAGCTTCGCCCAGGCCGAGAGCGAGGTCGAGGGCGGCGTCAGCCCGCGGGTCGCGCCGTTCGCCGAGGTGCGCGAGGCCGGCGCCCTGCTGCAGCGCGCCGGCTTCGCCCTGCCGGTCGCCGACACCGAGACCGTGACGGTGCGCTACGCAGACCCGTTTTCCCTGATGCGGGACCTGCGCGCCATGGGCCTGACCAACGCGCTGGTCGAGCGCCGCCGCACGCCCCTGCGGCGGGCGACGCTGATGCGGATGGCGGACATCTACGCGTCGCGCTTCGCCGACGCGGACGGGCGGCTTCGCGCCAGCTTCGAGATCCTGTGGCTCACCGGCTGGGCGCCGCATGCGAGTCAGCAGGTCCCGCTGAAGCCCGGCAGCGCGAAGGCACGGCTCGCCGACGCCCTCGGCACCATCGAGTTGAACCCGACCGAGAGGATTCCGCGATGAAGCAACCCGGCCCCGACCATCCGATCACCATCACGCCGCATCCGGGCCGCGTCCGGGTGATGCTCGACGGCGTCGCCGTCGCCGAGAGCGAGCGGGTGCTTTCCCTCAAGGAAGCGTCGTACCCTCCGGTTCTCTACATTCCGCGCAGCGATGCCGACCTCTCGCGTTTCACGAAGTCGGCGCGAACCAGCCACTGCCCGTACAAGGGCGATGCGAGCTACTTCAGCCTCGCGGTCGGCGACGCATCGCGCCCCGACGCGGTCTGGAGCTACGAGGCGCCGTTTCCGGCGGTCGCCGAGATCGCAGGGCATCTTGCCTTCTACCCGGACCGCGTCGACGCGATCGAGACGGTGTGATTCGGCCTCACACCGGCACGAGCGACCAGAACCCGTGCTTGCGTCCATGCGCCGTCCGCAGGCCGGTGCGGTAAGCCTCGGGCGGCGGATCGATCGATCCCGGCGCCAGGCGCGGCGCCATTCCGTCGAGGGCGGCGAGGTGGCGGGCGGCATAGGGGTAGGCGCTGCTGCGTCCGTCCCGGAGGATGTCGTCGATCATCCGGCGCAGCAGCAGCGTCGCCGCGGCCGGATGATCGGGCTCCAGCGCCTCCGCCGCCAGACCGAGCAGGCGATAGGCCTCGCTCCGCCACTCCGCGCGGCGATCGAAGACGAGGCGCGCCGCGCGGTCGAGGCTCGGCCACGCCACCAGGAAGGCCAGCGCGCGATGGGCATCGTCGTGCCGGGCGACGTGGTCGAGGGCGCGCTCCAGCACCTCCTCGTCCTCGAAATCCGGAAGTTTGGCGATGTGCGCGCGGAGCATGTCGGCGTCGAGCGTCGCTTCGAACCCCTGCCAGCGCAGAGCCTGAGCCTCCTCGCGTCGGTCGAGCGCATCGAGGATGCGGATCTCCAGCCCGATCCGCTCGCGGTCCGGGCCGTCGAGCGCCGCATCTCCGGTCGCGAGCATCGCGCGGGTGATCACGCCGCTCCGCGATGATTTCGGGCGACGGATCCAATCCAGCGCCTCGGCGGCCCGCCCGGCCGCGAGCAGGCGCCCTGCGATCTCGGTCCCGTCGGGACGGCCGGGCATGATCGCTTGCTCGAGCGCGATGTAGGCCGCGACGTCGCCGCGCCGGTCGGCGATGTCCTGACGGACGCGCAGGATGTTCCCGTGGCGGAGATCGGCTCGCGAGGCCGCGGGCCCGTTCGGTGCATCCGCGGCCCGATGCTTCGTGTCCGCCGCCTCGGCGAGCTTCGCATCGAGCGAGGCGAGGGCGGCAGCGGGGAGGCGCGGGACCAGATCGCGGATCAGCACGCCGAACGGCCCGTAGGGGTCGGCGACGAAGCGCGGGATCAGCGTCAGCGCGAACCGCCCGGCCTCGTCCGGCTCAAGCTCTGCGGCAATCTCGACCACGGCATCCGAAGCGCGCTCGTAGATCGCCTGGATCGCGCCCGAACCGTCGTCCACGCGGTTAAGCACCGCGTCGGCGCCGCCGAGGAAGCGCACCAGGCGTTCGAGAGCCGCCATGCGATCGAGCGGCGCGAGCTCGGTGAGGATCACCGTGACCATCGCGCCGAGATCCGTGGTGAACGCCCGGCGCTTCTGCCAGTCGATGAAGCCGCGGGCGCCCTCCAGGGCGGTCAGCCGCCGGTCGACGATCGCCGCGACCGCTTCCGGCCCCTGCAGGGAGGCGAGCGCCGCGCTCACGAGCTTCTTGAACGCGGCGTTGCGGGCAGTCTCGGCGAGGATCAGGCCGATGAGCCGATCGGGGGCGAGGGCGGCGAGCGTCTCACGAGACGGCGTCGTGCGGCGTGCACCCTTCGGCAGCTTCGCCAGAACCGGCACGACGTCCGGTTCCGGTTCGGTCTTCGGCTTCCGCGGCACCGAGGCCGCCTTGCGTGCCATCGTTCGACGCGGGACGGGTCTCGATCAGTCCGCGACCTTCGCGGTCGGGCGGTCGTCGCCGCGCGCGGTCTCGTCGTGCCACGCGCCGGCACCGTCCTGATAGCGGATGCCCTCGGTCGAGCCCGGCACCTGCTGCTCGGCCGCGGCGGCCTGTGCCGCCTGGAGGGCCTCGTCGCGGCTCGGAAAGGTCTCCGAGAAGACGTCGCCGACCTTGTAGGCGTATCCGCCATCATGCTCGACGACGTGATAGGTGACTTCGGACATCGAAAACTCCGGTCTTGAGAACAGGATCTGTCCAGCGCGAACACGGGGGCGACGCGCAGGTTCCGCCGGCCGGGCGATCAGTGCCTGGTCGGGACGCCCCACGGCAGCCGTTCGATCGCCGCCTCGCAACCGGCGATCAGCGAGCCGCGTGGATCGTCCGCCGCGTAGCCCACGCCGTCGGCGAAGGCGACGACGTGCACCGCGCCGTCGCTCGTCCGGCGGATGCGGGCGACCCAGCCTTCGGGCGCACGCTCGAAGGTGACGTCGTAGGTCGTGCCGTCGCGCTCGATCCGATGCGGTTCCATGACGTTTTCCGTTCCCGCCCGCGCCGCCGCAGCCCTATCTGACGAGAGCCACAGGACGAAGGATATCGATGCCCTACCGCACAACGCTCGCCGCCGCGATCCTCGCGGCCGGTTCGCTTCCGGCCCTGGCGCAGGGCACGGGCTACGCCGGAAGCACGCTGGGGCTCACCGGATCGGGCGTCCCGTCGAATCCGTTCGCGTCGAACTACCCGTCCGCCCCGCCGCCGCGGGCGGTCATCGAGCGGCGCGAGCGCCGCGCGGTCCGCCGCCCCGTGCGCGAGCCTGGGTTGCTGCCCCCGGGCCGTATCCCGGAATGAGCGCGTGGCTCGCCGACGGCGTCGGAATCCACCTGATCCTGCTGCTGGCGAGCCTGGTGATCGGCCTGATCGCCGTGACACGCTGACGAAGGCGTCTCAGGCGTCGCCGACGACGCCGGCCTCGTCCTGCGCCTGCAGCACGTCGGGCCGCGGCATCGAGATGATGTTGTAGCCGGAATCGACGAAGTGGATCTCGCCGGTGACGCCGCCGGAGAGGTCGGACAGCAGGTAGAGCGCCGAGCCGCCGACATCGTCGAGCGTCACGGTGCGCCGCAGCGGCGCATGTGCCCTCTGGTGGTTGAACATCAGCCGCGCGTCCGCGATTCCGGCGCCGGCCAGCGTCCGCATCGGCCCGGCCGACAGGGCGTTCACCCGGATGCCGTCCGGGCCGAGATCGGTGGCGAGATAACGCACGGACGCCTCGAGCGCGGCCTTGGCCACGCCCATCACGTTGTAATTCGGCATCACGCGGGTGGAGCCGCCGTAGGTCAGCGTCAGGAGCGAGCCGCCCTCGCGCATGCGCTTGGCCGCCCGCTGCGCGATCTCGGTGAACGAGAAGCACGAGATCGTCATGGTCCGCGAGAAGTTCTCGCGGGTGGTCACGTCGACGTAGCGACCCTTGAGCTGCGCCTTGTCGGAAAAGCCGATGGCGTGGACGACGAAATCGAGGGTGCCGTCGAAGCGCTCGTCCAGGGCCGCGAAGGTCGCGTCCACGGAGGCAAGGTCTTCCACGTCGCAGGGCAGGACGATATCGGAATCGAGCCGGGCGGCGAGCGGCGTGACGCGCTTGCCGAGGGCATCGCCCTGATAGGTGAAGGCAAGCTTCGCACCGTGCTGATGCAGGGTTCTGGCGATGCCCCAGCCGATCGAGTGGTCGTTGGCCACGCCCATGATCAGGCCGCGCTTGCCCGCCATCAAACCCGTCATCCGATCCGTCACTCCCGAGCGATGCGCCTCTCCGGGCGCAGTAGACAGGGACCGACGCTTAGGCGCGGGGGACGGCGCTGTCCAATCGGCAACGAGGAAAAAACGAAAGCCCCGCCATCCGGCGGGGCTCGATGACGGCCGAAGAGGGCGTTCGCGCTAGAAATAGCCGCGCGTCCGGGCCTTGGCGTCGTCGATCAGCGCCTGCTTGGCGTAGATGCCGGCCGAGCCGACGATCACCGCAGCCAGCACGAATCCGATCAGGACGAAGGTCATGCGCGCGCCGCTCCCAGGCATGGCTTTCCGACGAAACCGGAACCCCGAGCATGGGTTCCGGTGGTTAACGATCCCTTTCGCCGCGGATCGTTCCCGAATGCCGCCTCGGTCGCCGCCGGGGGAGGATCGCAGGTCTTGCTCGACGCGTCAGGCGTCGACGTTCTTCAGCACCAGGGTCGCGTTGGTGCCGCCGAAACCGAACGAGTTCGACAGCACGTGCCCGAGCTTGGCCCCGTCCCGGCGCTCGCGCAGGATCGGCATATCGGCGAAGGCGGGATCGAGCTCGTCGATGTGCGCGCTCGCGCTGATGAAGCCGTCGTTCATCATCAGCAGGGCGTAGATCGCTTCCTGGACGCCGGTGGCGCCGAGCGAGTGGCCGGTGAGGGACTTCGTCGCCGCGATCGGCGGGCAGGCCTCGCCGCGGCCGAAGACCTCGCGGATCGCCTCAATCTCCTTCTCGTCGCCCACCGGCGTCGAGGTGGCGTGCGGGTTGATGTAGTCGATCGGTGCGCCCTTCAGGCCTTCCATCGCCTGGCGCATGCAGCGCACCGCGCCCTCGCCGGACGGCGCCACCATGTCGTACCCGTCCGAGGTCGCGCCGTAGCCGGCGATCTCGCCGTAGATCCGCGCGCCGCGCGCCTTGGCGTGCTCGTATTCCTCGAGCACGAGCACGCCGGCGCCGCCCGCGATGACGAAGCCGTCGCGGTTCGCGTCGTAGGCGCGCGAGGCCCGCTCGGGCGTCGCGTTGAACTTCGAGGACATCGCGCCCATCGCGTCGAACAGGACGGAGAGCGTCCAGTCGAGATCCTCGCAGCCGCCGGCGAAGATGATGTCCTGGCGGCCGCCCTGGATGATCTCGGCGGCGTTGCCGATGCAATGGTTCGACGTCGCGCAGGCGGAGGCGATCGAGTAGTTGACGCCCTTGATCTTGAACCAAGTCGCCAGCGTCGCCGACGCTGTCGAGGACATCGCCTTCGGCACCGCAAACGGGCCGACCCGCTTGGGGCCCTTCTCACGGGCGATCGCCGCCGATTCGACGATCACGCGGGTCGAGGGGCCGCCCGAGCCCATGATGATGCCGGTACGCTCGTTCGAGACGTCGCCGGCTTCGAGACCCGAATCGCGGATCGCCTGATCCATCGCGACGTGGTTCCACGCGCTGCCGCCGCCGTGGAAGCGCATGGCGCGGCGGTCGACGATGCCCTCAGGGTCGAGGTCGGGCCGGCCGGAGACCTGGCTGCGGAAGCCGTGCTCGGCGTGGGACCCATCGCGCGTGATCCCGGACCGCCCTTCGCGGAGCGAGGCGAGCACTTCCTGGGTGTTGTTTCCGATGGATGAGACGATGCCCATCCCGGTGACGACGACACGGCGCATGAAAGAACTCGTCTCCACGGCGACGCCCCCCGGATGGGGCGAGCGTCACGCTTCCTCGTCAGCTAGGATGCCGCCGGCCTGTTTCCAACCGGCGAGGACGCGCCTCGTTGCGCGAGACGCGTCGGAATCAGGTCCGCCGCTCAGCTCTGGAACAACGCGACGCGCAGGTCCTTGGCCTCGTAGATCCGCTTGCCGTCGGCTTCCAGCCATCCGTCAGCGATGCCGAGGACGAGCTTGCCGGTCCGGACCCGACGCAGGTCGACGCCGTAGACCACCTGCTTGACCGTCGGCAGGACCTGGTCCGTGAACTTGACCTCGCCGACGCCGAGCGCCCGGCCGCGGCCGGGCGAACCGAGCCAGCCGAGATGGAAGCCGACAAGCTGCCAGAGGGCGTCGAGCCCGAGGCAGCCCGGCATCACCGGGTCGCCCTTGAAGTGGCAGGAGAAGAACCAGAGGTCGGGCCGGATGTCGAACTCGGCGCGCACCAGGCCCTTGCCGTGGGCGCCGCCCTCGGCACCGATCTCGGTGATGCGGTCGAACATCAGCATCGGCGGCAGCGGCAGCTGGGCGTTGCCCGCGCCAAAGAGTTCGCCGCGCCCGCAGGCGAGCAGGTCCTCGTAGGAATACTGCGAGGCGCGGGGGGCGGTCTGTTCGGTGTCGGACGTCATGAAGGCGGGTCGGTCCTCGTGTCGCGAGCTTCGGTCGGCGGGCCCGGGCCGGCTTCGGCGCCGGCACGCGTGCCGTACACGGGGCGAACCGCGCACTCGGCGGCCTCGTTAGCATAGGCGCGGAGCCGGTTCCAAGCTTGTGCGAACGATGCGGCCGTCACGCGGAGCGGGGGAGGGCCGACCGCGGCGTGTTGCGAGCCGGCGACCGTTCCCATATACACGGAAGCGAAATTCTTCATCCCTCGCGAGCGTTCAGTCCCTCCGATGTCCGAACTGCTGTCCCTACAGGCCGCGCTCAACGCCCGGATCCCGGCCCTCTCGGGGGATGCATCGGGTGCCGCCCGCCGTGGCTGTCCGCTCTCGGACCTGCGCGACCGCCTGCGGCGCGCCGGCCTGCGCCCGACGCGCCAGCGCCTGTCGCTCGGCTGGCTGCTGTTCGGGCGCGGCGACCGCCACCTGACGGCGGAAATGCTCTACGACGAGGCGATGCGCGCCAAGGTGCCGGTGTCGCTGGCGACGGTCTACAACACCCTTCACCAGTTCACCGAGGCGGGCCTGCTGCGTCAGCTCGCCCTCGACGGGTCGAAGGCCTACTTCGACACCAACCCGTCGGAGCACCACCACTTCTTCCTCGAGGACGAGGGGCAGGTGCTGGACATGCCCGATTGCGGCATCACCGTCGAATCGCTGCCCGACGCGCCGGAAGGCATGGAGATCGCCGGCGTCGAGGTGATCGTCCGCCTGCGCCGCCGGCCCGGCACGCGCCGCCAGAGCTGAGCAGCCGCCGAACCTTCCAGACTCAAGAAAAGGGCCCGGTGCGAACCGGGCCCTTTTTTCTAGTCGACCTTCTCGTTCGGGTAGACGCCCCAGAGGCGGTCCTGGTGAATGTAGCCGTCCACGTCGTGCTTCGAGGGCAGGGCGACGACGAGGCGGCACCACGATCCGGTGCAGGTCTTCACGCTGCCGATCACGCCCGCCTCCAGGCGGGCCTCGTCCTCGGCACCGTCGTCGGCACGCGCGCGCAGCGGGATCGCGGCCTTGTCGGCGCCCTTGGACGCGGTGACGATCGCGGTCCGGCGGCCGGAGAGCAGCGAGTGCAGGACCCAACCCTCGGTCCCCTCCGAATCACGGATGCGGCGCCAGGTCTCGAACTCGGCGACGATCTCGACCGGCATGCCGGCGCGCTGGAACACCCACAGGGTGCGGTGATCCTTCGAGGGCCCCTCACGCAGGTTGACGCGATCGGTCTTCAGGCTGGCATAGCGCGGCAGCGGCAACTTGGTGACGGGCCCGATTCCGGATTCGGGACCGCCGCTCGCTGCGGCCGATGCCGTCCCGATCGAAGCCGGCAGGGTGAGGGTGGGCGACGCCAGGAGGGCGGCGCCCACGAAGAAGAGCCGAGCCAGCCGCATCGTCCATCTCCTGATCTTCGCGCGTCGGCGACAGAACGCCCGCGCCGCGGGCTGGTGCCGCCGCGGCACTTCGGATTGTGTTCCGGCCTGCCTCTGGTAGAGAGGCCGGAAGCCGTCCGCTCCTGTCTGGCGGAGCTCGGTTAACGGAGCTTGAAACCGGGAACGGGACCGGTCCACGATGCGTCGACGCCGCGCGAGGCGTTCGTGTCGGGCCTGCCCGAACCGGTGATGGGAGAGAAGATGTCGTTGAAGCGCAAGCCGCTCGTCGTCGTGACGCGACGCCTGCCGGACGCGGTCGAGACGCGGATGCGCGAGCTGTTCGATGCGCGGCTGAACCACGACGACGCCCCGCTCTCGTCCGATCGGATCGCCGACGCGATGCGCGAGGCGGACGTGCTGGTCCCGACCGTTACCGACAAGATCGACGCCGGCCTCCTCGCCCAGGCCGGGCCGAACCTGCGATTGATCGCCAATTTCGGCAACGGCGTCGACCACATCGACGTGGGCGGGGCGCTGGAGCGCGGCATCACCGTCACCAACACGCCCGGCGTCCTGACCGAGGATACCGCCGACATGACCATGGCGCTGATCCTCGCCGTCGCGCGGCGGGTGCCTGAGGGCGCGCGCATCATTCCGGACGACGACTGGACCACGGGCTGGTCGCCGACCTGGATGCTCGGGCGCCGCATCACCGGCAAGCGCCTCGGCATCGTCGGCATGGGCCGGATCGGGCAGGCGCTCGCCCGCCGCGCCAAGGCGTTCGGCCTGCAGATCCACTACCACAACCGCCGCCGGGTCCCGGCCGCGATCGAGGCCGGGCTGGAGGCGACCTACTGGGAATCGCTCGACCAGATGCTGGCGCGCGTCGACATCGTGTCGGTGAATTGCCCGCACACGCCCGCCACCTACCATCTGCTTTCGGCCCGCCGCCTTAAGCTGCTCAAGCCCGAGGCGATCGTCGTGAACACGGCCCGCGGCGAGGTGATCGACGAGAACGCGCTCGCCCGCCTGATCGAGGCCGGCGAGATCTCGGCGGCCGGCCTCGACGTGTTCGAGCAGGAGCCCGCGGTGAGCCCGCGCCTGATCAAGCTCGCCAAGTCCGGCAAGGTCGTGCTGCTGCCGCATATGGGCTCGGCCACGTTCGAGAGCCGGATCGACATGGGCGAGAAGGTCATCATCAACATCAAGACCTTCATGGACGGCCACCGCCCGCCGGATCGGATCCTGCCCAGCATGCTCTGAGCCGGGATCGGGACACGGCATGGGGATGGTGAGCGCCTCGACGGAAGCGACCGGGACCCCGGTTCCGCCTTTGGCCGGTCGGATGCACGCGTTCCGCAGCCTCGGCGGCAATTGCGAGTTCGGCTTCGTGCAGCGCTACGGCGGCGCCGAGCCGTCGGGCCTGTTGCGCTTCGCGTACACGCCCCTCGACGACCTCATCGATGCACTGACGACCGATTTTTCTAGGTACGGCGCCCCCGGAGACCTGATCCTGGAGGCGACCGAGACCGACGTGTATTATTGCCGGAGCCAGACCTACAACATCTGGTCGAACACTCAACGACAGGTCGAAGGTACCGATCACGACGCGCTGCTCGAGCGCGAATACGGCCGGGTGGCGCACCTGAAGGCCAAGATGCTCGCCGACCTGGCGACCGGCGCGAAGATCCTCGTGAGGAAGGTCGAGCCGGGCGAGCCCGATTCCGCCTTCGCACCACTGGCCGAAGCCGTGTGGCGCCATGGCCCGTCGACGCTGCTTCGTGTGCACGAGGCGGATGACGACGGGGTGGTGCCGCCTTTCAGGCGCACCGGGCCGAGAGTGCTGGAAGGCGGCGTCCGGCGGTTCGCGCCCGGGGAGCAGGCCTAGGACGTCGACCTCGAATCCTGGGTCGCCCTGTGCGATGCCGCCTATGCCGAGCATGCCGGCGTACCGCTGGCCTGGCTCGCGCCCGCGCCCTCCGCCGATGCGATGCGGCTTCCGCGTGGGACGACGCGGCACAAGGGCCTCCATCGGGAACCGGGCCTGAGCGCCTTCACCAAGCTGCTCGACCCCGCTCGCTTCGATCCGGCAACACCCTACGTCTTCTCCGCCTGGGTCCGGATCCCGGCGGGAGCGTCGCCCGAGCGCATCTTCGCCGTGATGGGCCGCGAGCGCCTCGGCTGGTGCAATGCCGACCTGACGGTCCGCGATCGGTGGCAGCGCGTCTGGGCCGCCGGCCGCATCGGCACCGGGCAGCATCGTCCGTGCGTCGGGCTCGGCCTGATCGGAGGAGCCGGCGACCGGTTCCAGTCCCGCGACTGGCACCTTCACGAGGGGCCGGTCCCCGATTGGGCCGCCCCGCCGCCCGCGGAATCGGCCGTGCGGGCGGTCCTGCACGGCCTTCTCGGACGACGCACCTAGAGGCGGCTTCGCGGAATCCTCGAAGATCGCTCAGGTCGGACGCGGATCAGGCCACGTCGCCGCTCACCGCGACCCGCGCATCGGCGCTCTGGAACAGCCTTTCGCTGGTGAGCTTCAGGAAGCTGAAGCCGAATTCCGGGTTCTGGTAGTAGAGCTGCTTGACCGCGGAATAGGGCACTTCCAGCGCCCGGCCGGCCTCGGTGCAGACCAGCGAGGCCGTGCGCCGGTTGCCCGGCGAGAGCAGGCCGAGCTCGCCGACGATGCCGCCGGTCCGCACCTCGATCCCGTATTCCGGGATGCGGAAGCAGCCGGCCTCGACGTAGTACATCGTCGTCGCCGCCTCGCCCTTGGCGAACAGCGATGCCCCCGCCGCGAAGGCCCGCTCGGTGCCGTAGGGCTTCAGCCAGTCGAGGGAGAGGTCGCCGTCGGCGGCCTTCTCCACGTCGCGCACCAGTCGGACCATCTGCCAGAGCCGCCAGGCGTTGAACGGGATCTGGATCGCCTCCGTCAGCACCACCGGCATGCTGCCGATCAGCAGGCCGTAGGTGATGACCGCGGCGCTCGCCACGAGCGAGATGATCCGCAGCGGGATCATCGTGCTCATCGCCGAGGCCAAAATGGTCAGCGCCGTCCCGAGATAGCCGATGCCCTCGACCCAATTCATCAGACGGCCTCTTCCCGCATCGCGATCATCCGTCCCCTGATGCATCGCGTTTCAGGCTCGACCGCAAGACGATCCGGCGTCGCCGCCTCATCCCGTCACGCGGCTGTGCCCATCCGGATACGCTCCGCCACGGCGTCGGCCGCCCGCACACCCTCGGCATAGGCGCCCCCGGTCGTGCCCCACTGCTCGCGCGACAGCGCCTCGCCGGCGAACCAGATCCGCTCGCCGACCGCCGCGTGCAGCGTTCGGCGCGCGCCGGCGTGGCCCGGCGGCACCGACGCCCAGGAGCCGCGCGACCAGGGATCGCGGCGCCATTCGCTCACGGCGGGGATCGACAGGTCGTGGAGGCGGCGGGCGCCGAAATGATCGGCCAGCGTCGCGCGCACGCGGCGGCGCAGACCGTCCTCGCCGGCGCCGGCGGCATCGATCTCGGCGGCCCCGACCGAGTCGAGCTCGAAATAGTGGAACGGCGTCCCGTCGATGCGGGTGAGCAGGCCCGGCGGGCTGAAGCGTCCGCCGACGAGGCTTGCGAGACGGTCCCGCCCGCGAAACGGGCTCGACGGCCAGTGCAGCACCGCGTGCTCGTAGATGCCGACCCGGAACCCGTCGATCGCGGCACGGATCGGCGCGGGCAGGGCCGGCGAGAAGGCGACGCTGTCGCGCAGCACCATCATCGGCACCGTCACGATCACGGCGCGGGCCTTCAGCGTCCGCCCGTCCGCGGTGGCGACGCGAACGCCGGCTCCCGTCCAGTCGATACCGGCGACGGGGCAGTCGAGCGCGATCGGCAGCCCCTGGGCCAGCCGCCCGAGGTAGCCGCCGTAGCCGCCGGCGACGAAGTAGTTGTCGCCGTATTCCATGCTCGGGAAATCCTGGAGCGAGACCTCCTCCAGCGGCCGTCCGGACACCAGACCGTGGACCAGCGCGACGCGGGCGCCCCAGGGGCCGAGGCCGCGGGGCAGGGCGCTCGCCGCCGCGCGGTCCGGCCCGCCCGCGGCGGCGCCTGCATGCATCGCCCGGTCGGCGCGGTCGAAGGCCCGGGCGGAGGCCGCGACCTCGGACGGGCGCCCGGGGCGACGCCCGACCCAGACGTGGCCTTCCTGGGCTGCCCGGCGCAGGGGCTCGCCGCGCTCGAAGCCCAATTGGACGAGGGGGTTGATCGGGCCCGCGTGAAGCCAGTGCGCCCCGAGGTCGACCGCATGGCCGCGCAGCATCGTCGCGACCGTGCGCCCGCCGACGCGGTCGCGCGCCTCGAGCACCGCGACGGACAGGCCGGCGGCGACCAGCGTCCGCGCGGCGGCGATCCCGGCAGCGCCCGCGCCGACCACGATCACGTCCGGGTCCGCGGGCAGCGGGGCGAGCCTGGGCGCGACGCTCGGCCGGAACCGGGCATGCGGGGGTGTCGTCTCGTGCATCGAGGTCATTGCGCGGATCGCGATCCTTCTCGTCGTTTGCATTCCGGGTCCGTCGCGCGTTTCGGCCAACCCGCCGGCCCGAGGCAGACGAGACGCAAGCGGTGCTCTTGCGGCGGACGGATCGGGACACCACAACCGCGATGCGCCGATCGGCGGCGGGAGACGGGATCACGGCATGCTCATCCAGGCGGCGCTCGCGGCCCTGCGCCAGACCTTCTCCCCGCCGCTCCGTGCGATCCTGTGGAAGTCGCTCGGGTTGACGCTCGGCATCCTGGCGCTGGCCTGGTTCGGGCTGACGCGGTTGATCCAGTGGTTCCAGGCGAGCCACCACATCTCGCAATCCTACCCCATCCTCGACAGCCTCGCCTACTTCCTGGCCGGGTTCGGGCTGTTCGTCGCGCTGGCCTACCTGATGCCCGCGGTCTCGATCCTGGTGGCGGGGTTCTTCCTCGACGACGCCGCCGAGATCGTCGAGCGCACCGACTTCCCCGACGACCCGCCCGGCCGCCCGATGCCGTGGGGCGCAGCGATGCTCTACGCCCTGCGCTTCGCCGGCCTGACCCTGCTGGTGAACCTTGCTGCGCTGATCATCTTCTTCGTGCCGGTGATCGGGCTGGCGGCCTTCTTCGCCGCCAACGCCTACCTGCTGTCGCGCGAGTACTTCGAGATGGCCGCGGCCCGCTACCGACCGCTGGCGGAGGCCGGCGCGATGCGCCGGACGTTCTCGGGCACGACGATCGCGGCGGGCTGCCTGCTGGCCGGGATGATGGTTGTCCCGGTGCTCAACCTGCTGACGCCGCTGTTCGGCATCGCGCTGATGGTCCACGTCCACAAGCGGCTGGCGCACCGCCTGCCGGCCCCCGCCCTGCAGGGACGGCTCCGGTAGCGGCCTAGCTCCGGCTGCCCCAGCGCCGGCCCATGCCGGGCGAGCCGCCGGCGTCGGCCCCGATCGCCGGACCGGACGCCCGCATCGGACGGTGCTGCGAGCCCTCGCCCATCGGGGTCGGCGCGATCGAGTCGGGTATCTCGGCCTGCTCCTCGGTGCCGCGGCCCTTGGCGAACTGCCCGGCGGCTCGGAAGCGCCAGAGATAGCCTGGCACCACCGCCTCGGCGGCGGTCGGCTGGATGCCGAGCCCCTCGAAGCTGCGGCCCTCCGCCTTGGCGGCCTCCGAGACGACGTTGTCGCTCTGCAGCAGAACGACCTGATCGCGGGTGAGCTTAAGGTCGGCCGGCAGCAGCCCGAAGGTCAGGGTGTCGGCGATCTCCATGGCACGGGCCTGGATCTTGGCGATCGGCAGCGGCAGCGACACCACCATGCGCTTGCGCATCGTCGTGTCGAGCATGTAGCGCACGAGGTGATCCAGCGTCGCGACCTCGGGTCCGCCGAGCTCGTAGACCTTGCCGCCGGGCACGCGTCCGTCGGCGGCCAGCGCGATCGCCTCGGCGACGTCGCCGACGAAGACGGGCTGGAAGCGCGACTCGGCCCCGGCCAGCGGCAGCACCGGCAGGAACCGGGCGAGGCTGGCGAAGCGGTTGAAGAAGCTGTCGCCCGGCCCGAAGACCAGGGAGGGCCGGAACACGACGGCGTCGGGACGTGCGGCGAACACCGCGGCCTCGCCCTCGGCCTTGGTGCGGGCATAGCGCGATTCGGAGTTCGGGTCGGCGCCGATCGCGGACACGTGGATCATCGCGGCGCCGACCTTGGCCGCCGCCCGCGCGATCAAGCCGGGGCCTTCGGCCTGGAGGCGCGAGAAGCTTTGGGCGCCGGTTTCCTGAAGGATGCCGACGAGGTTGATCACCACGTCCGCACCCTCGACCGCCCGCACGACCGAATCGGGGTATCGCAGGTTCGCCTGCACGGCGATGATCTGGCCGACCTTCCCGAGCGGCTGCAGGAACATGGCGAGATCGGGACGGCGGATGGCGACCCGGATGCGGTAGCCGCGCTTGGCCAGCGCCCGAACCACGTGCCGGCCGAGGAAGCCCGAGCCGCCGAAGATGGTGACCAACTGCGAAGCGGGCCGCGTCAGGGACGGGGTCAGCAGGACGGTGTTCGGAATGCTGGAGCCGGTCATCGCCTCGTCTCGGTCTGTGGGGCCTGCGGGCTCGGGGGCATCGCCACCCCCGGTCCGCCGTTCCTTAGACCATTTTTACCGGTCGCACGCGCCGGGCGGGCGACGAAACGACGATCTTGAACGTCGCATCCTGCAGGCGCGTACCGCCCGTGGCCGAATGGATCAGCGATCGCTCCGCAGGAGCCAACCAAGGCCGAATGCAGCGGCTGCGACGATCGCCAGGGTAGCGCCCTTGTTCTCCTCGGCGCGCTTCGCGACGTGGCGGCCATGGTGCTCCGCCCGGCCGCGGTAATGACGTCCGCGGCTCACGGCCTCGTCGGCGATGGCGCGGCCGCGCTCGCTCGCTTCGTCGATGAAATGCTCACCGTCGCGACGCCAGTCCCGCGCGGTCTCGCGCGCATGGCCGTAGGCGTTCTGCGCAACGCCCGCGGCCTGGTCGACGGCACCGTCGAGCTGGCGTCCGGCATCCCCGCCGACTGCACCCATCGCGGTCTTGGCGCGGCCGCGCAGGTTGCGCACGCCGCCTTCGAATCGATCCCGGTTCATGATCTCGTCCCTCGCATCGTGATCCGAAGGCCGGCAGCGCCGGCCTTCGCGGATGGGCACCGGGGCCGGCTCGCAGCCGCCCCAGTGCCGAGCGCTGGACGGATCAGATCTTCTTGACGGCGTCGGCGGCCTTCTGGGCCGCGCCCTTCACGCCGTCCTTGGCGTCGCCGACGGTCTTCTGGGCTTCGCCCTTCAGCTCCTGCGCCTTGCCCTCGGCCTGCAGCTTCTCGTTGCCGGTGACGTTGCCGACACCCTGCTTGACGTTGCCGACCGCCTCGTTGGCGAGGCCCTTGATCTTGTCCGTGGTGCTGCTCATCGGGACGCTCCCTGTGTGCTCAGCGATCCCGGCCCGGCCTCGCGACGACGCCGCGAAGCGTGACCGAACGCTGTCGGGATGTCCGAACGGCAAGCGCCCATGATGGTTCCAAATGCCCCCGCCACGCGCGAAAGCGTGATCGCCCGACGCTCGGGTCGGGCCCGATACGCGGCCCGACGTCTCGATCCGGCGGGGGGGATGAGGCCGCCCGGCGGGACGCTTCGGCACCGGCGCGCGGAGCTGCTTCTAGATCTCGATCTCGGTCCCCACCTCCACCACCTGCCGCGTCGGCACGCCGAAGAAGGCGCCGGTGCGCTCGGCGTTGCGCTGCATGAAGGCGTAGAGGCTCTCGCGCCAGGGCTGCATCCCGCGGTTGTCGTTCTTCGGGATGATGGTCTCGTGGCCGATGAAGACCGTGAGGTCGTCGAGCATCTGCGGCGGCAGGCGGCGGTGCTCGACGGCGCAGGCCAGCCCATCGGGGATCGAGGCCTCCTCCATGAAGCCGTAGCGCAGGGTCACCCGGTAGAAGTCGGGCGCGAGGATCGTGACGTGGCTGCGCTCCTCGCGCGGCACGGTCGGGGTCTCCTCGTACTGGGCGGAGACGATCATCACCCGCTCCGGCAGGGCGTGGCTGCGCTCGACGAACCGCGACAGGTGCATCGGGATGCCGTGCATCGCCGCCGACAGGAACACGCCGGTTCCGCGGACCCGCACCAGGTCCTGGTGCTGGAGCGAGGCCAGGAACACGTCCTCCGGCTGGCGCAGGCCGACCCGCGCCTCCTCGACCAGCTGGTTGCCCCTGCGCCACGTCAGCATCATCAGCGCGACGAAGCCGGCGAGCACCAGCGGAAACCAGCCGCCCTCGAACAGCTTCACGCTGTTGGCCCCAAGGAAGACGAGGTCGATCAGCAGGAAGAAGCCGTTCACCGCCAGGATCGCCACGAGGTTGTAGCCCCATCGGTGGGCGATCAGCGCGGCGAGCAGCGTGGTGATCGCCATCAGCAGCGACACGGCAATGCCGTAGGCGCCGGCGAGCGCGTCGGACGATTCGAAAATCACGACGGCGGCGATGGTGGCGGCGGCGAGGAGCCAGTTCACTGCCGGCACGTAGATCTGCCCACGCTCCTCCGAGGCGGTCTGGACGATGTGCATCGGCGGCAGGAAGCCGAGCTGGACCGATTGCTGGGTCAGCGAGAACACACCCGAGATGATCGCCTGCGAGGCGATCACCGTCGCCATCGTCGCCAGCCCGATCAGCGGGTAATGCGCCCAGCCCGGCGCGAGCCGGTAGAACGGGTTCTCGATCGCGTCCGGCGAGGCCAGCAGCAGCGCGCCCTGGCCGAAATAGTTGATCACCAGGGCCGGCAGCACCAGGGCGAACCACGCCACGCGGATCGGCCGGGCGCCGAAATGCCCGAGGTCTGCATACATCGCCTCGCCGCCGGTGACCGCGAGGAAGGCCGCGCCCAGCATCGCGAAGCTCACGTGCCAGCCGGCATGGAGCAGGAATTCCACCGCCTTCAGGGGGTTCGCCGCCTGCAGGATCTCCGGCTTGTGCAGAATGCCGCCGATCCCCATCAGCGTGAGGACGACGAACCACAGCAGCATTACCGGCCCGAAGATCCGCCCGATGAAGGCGACGCCCTTGCTCTGCACCAGGAACAGGGCGACGAGGATCGCGATCGTGATCGGCACGACGTAGCGGCCGAGCGCCGGCGCATCGACCTTCAGGCCCTCGATCGCCGAGAGCACCGAGATCGCCGGGGTGATCGCGCCGTCGCCGTAGAGAAGCGCCGCGCCGATCAGCCCGACGACGAGCAGCAGCGCCTTCCACGAGCGCGGCTTCGCATGGCGCGCGCCCAGCAGCGCCAGCATCGCGACGATGCCGCCCTCGCCGGCATTGTCGGCGCGCAGGATCAGCACCGCGTATTTCAGCGAGACGATCAGGATCAGCGCCCACAGGATCAGCGAGACCGCGCCGACCACCGCGATGGGGTCGGCGTTGCCGCCGCCGCTGGCGGCCCGCACCGCCTCCTTGTAGGCGTAGAGCGGGCTGGTGCCGATGTCGCCGTAGACGACCCCGAGCGCCCCAAGCAGCAGGGCCGGGCGGAACCTTCGTGCGGCGGCGGGCTCGGCGCCCCCCTCCGCACGGACATGACTTTCACTCACAGAACGCCCCGCCCTCGTCGTTTCGCGGCGCGACGCTAGCAGGCGCCCGGCGCCCGTCCATCGGAACCGTGCATCGCCGCCGACGATCGCGTCAATGTGTGTCGGCCCGACGTCAGATCAGGGCGGCGAGCGCATCCGGGCAGGGCGCATCCCGGGCGATGACGATCACCGGCACCTCGGCGTGGCGCGCGATCGCCTCGGCGACCGTCTCGGGCGGCGTCGGCGCGCCGGTGCTCTCGTTGACGACGATGGCGAGGACCGGGATGTCGGCCGCCCGGCAGGTCTCGTAGGCCGTCAGGGCGTGGCTGATCGCCCCCAGATAGCTGCCCGAGACGAGGATCGCCGGGCAGGCGAGCGACCACAGCCAGCCGAGGCCGGTCGCCTCCTGGGTCACCGGGCTCATCAGGCCGCCGACGCCCTCGACGATCAGCGTGCCCGTCGCGGCCTCCATCCGCTCCAGGCACCACGTGACGATGTCCTCGAGGACGGGCGCTTGGCCCTCGAGAGCCGCCGCCTGGTCGGGGGCGAGCGGCGCCGCGAAGCGCCACGGCGAGCAGGCCGCGACGGCGGCGGCCGTGACCGCGATCCCCTGGGCCGCCAGAAGCTGCGCCGTATCGCTGCCGGCAAAATCCGGGTCGCCCATCGGCGGCACGCCGCTCGCGACGGGCTTCAGCGCCCGCACGTCGCGTCCGTCGGCGCGCAGGCGCCGCACGATCGCCGCGGTGACGTAGGTCTTGCCGATCTCGGTGCCGGCGCCCGCGATGAAGACGGTCGTCATGGATGATGGATCCCGCGGCGCACCGGTTCTCGCGATGGCGACCGTCCGCCGACCATCGATCGAGGCCGAACGAAACGTCGCCCGCACATCCCATCCCAAGTCATCCCGGGCCCGCCTTTCAGCGCCCCGGGATGACGGGGCGGGTGGAGCGCCCCTGAACGAGAACCCAACGGACGGGAGCGCCGTGACGAGAGCAGGCGCTCAGGCCGTGAAGCTGCCGTGGCAGTGCTTGAACTTCTTGCCCGAGCCGCAGGGGCAGGGCTCGTTGCGGCCGACCCGGCCCCAGGTGGTCGCGTCGTCGGGGTCGCGCTCCAGCACGGCCCCGTCGGCCGACAGCCCCTGGGCGGCGTAGCCGTAGGCCGGCCCGCCGCCGCCGTCGCTCCCGGTGCCGCGGCCGGCATAGTCCATCTCGTTCTCGCCGGTGACCGGATCGAGGTGCTGGGCGAACATCTGCGGCAGGCCGGGGGATGGCCCGAACGGGTTCGCCTGGGCTTCCGGCTCCTGGAACATGATCTCGACGCGCGAGAGCTGGCTGGTGACCTGCTCGCGCAGCTGCGTGACGAGGCCGTTGAACAGGTCGAAGGCCTCGGACTTGTACTCGTTCAGCGGGTCGCGCTGGGCGAAGCCGCGCCAGCCGATCACCTGGCGCAGGTGGTCGAGCGTCACGAGGTGCTCGCGCCAGAGGTGATCGAGGGTCTGCAGGAGCACCTGCTTCTCGATGTAGGTCGTCACCTCGGCACCGTTCTTCTCGGCGCGGGCGGCGTAGGCGGTGTCGGCGGCCTTCTTCAGGCGCTCGCGCATCTCCTCGTCGGCGATGCCCTCTTCCTTGGCCCAATCCTCGATCGGCTCGTCGAGGTTGAGGATCTCCGTCACGCGCTCGCGGAGGCCGGCGACGTCCCACTGCTCGGCGTAGGCGTTCTCGGGAATATGGGTCGCGACGAGGTCGTCGATCGTGGCCTGGCGCATCTCCTCGACGGTCTCGGACACGCTGTCCTGGCCCATGAAGTCGCGGCGCTGCTCGAACACGACCTTGCGCTGGTCGTTCATGACGTTGTCGTACTTGAGCACGTTCTTGCGCATGTCGAAGTTGCGCGCCTCGACCTTCTGCTGCGCCTTCTCGATCGCCTTGTTGATCCACGGGTGGATGATCGCCTCGCCCTGCTCGAGGCCGAGCTTCTGCAGCATCCCGTCCATGCGGTCGGAGCCGAAGATGCGCATCAGGTCGTCCTGCAGCGACAGGAAGAACTTCGAGCGGCCGGGATCGCCCTGGCGGCCCGAGCGGCCGCGGAGCTGGTTGTCGATGCGGCGCGATTCGTGGCGCTCGGTGCCGATGATGTAGAGGCCGCCCGGCAGCGCCTTCTTGCGGCCGGCTTCCGGATCGGCCGGCTCGCCCGACGCCAGCACCTTGGTGCGGTTCTCGGCGATCTCGGCCTTGATCGCGGCGACCTTGGCGTCGCGCTCGGGGCCGTCCTCGAGGCCGGCGAGCTCCTTCTCGACGCGCATCTCGACGTTGCCGCCGAGCTTGATGTCGGTTCCGCGACCGGCCATGTTGGTGGCGATGGTGATCGCGCCGGGCACGCCGGCCTCGGCGACGATGTAGGCCTCCTGCTCGTGGAAGCGGGCGTTCAGCACCGCGAAGCGCTTGGTGACGCGGCCCTCGCGCGCGGCGGCGTAGACGTCGGTGAGCGCATTCGGATCGGAATAGTCGAGCAGGGTGAAGCCGGCCTTCTTGAGCAGCTCGGCGATCAGCTCGGACTTCTCGATCGAGCCGGTGCCGACCAGGATCGGCTGGTGGCGCGCATGCGCCGTCTCGATCTCCTCGATGATGCCGGCGTACTTCTCCTCGACGGTGCGGTAGACCTGGTCGTCCTCGTCGACGCGCTCGACCTCCTTGTTGGTCGGGATGTCGACGACCTCGAGCTTGTAGATCTCGGCGAACTCGTCGGCCTCGGTCGAGGCCGTGCCGGTCATGCCCGCGAGCTTGTCGTAGAGGCGGAAGAAGTTCTGGAAGGTGATCGAGGCCAGCGTCTGGTTCTCGGGCTGGATCGTCACCCGCTCCTTCGCCTCGAGAGCCTGGTGCAGGCCCTCCGAGTAGCGCCGGCCCTGCATCATGCGGCCGGTGAACTCGTCGATGATCACCACCTCGTCGTTCTTGACGATGTAGTCCTTGTCCCGGGTGAACAGCGTGTGGGCGCGCAGCGCCTGGTTCACGTGGTGGACGATGGTGACGTTGTGGCCGTCGTAGAGGTCGCCGTCCTTGAGGATGCCGGCGTCGCGCAGCGCGTCCTCGATGAACTCGTTGCCCTCCTCGGTCAGCGAGACGGTGCGCTGCTTCTCGTCGAGGTCGTAGTGCGAGGGCACCAGCATCGGCATCAGCGCGTCGACGGTGACGTAGAGCTCTGAGCGGTCGTCGACGGGGCCGGAGATGATCAGCGGCGTGCGCGCCTCGTCGATCAGGATCGAGTCGACCTCGTCGACGATCGCGAAGTTGTGCCCCCGCTGCGCCAGCTGGGACATCTCGTACTTCATGTTGTCGCGCAGGTAGTCGAAGCCGTACTCGTTGTTCGTCCCGTAGGTGATGTCGCAGGCGTAGGCTTCCTTGCGCTGCTCGTCGTCGAGGCCGTGCACGATCGTGCCGACGGTCAGCCCGAGGAAGCGGTAGACCTGCCCCATCCACTCCGCGTCGCGGGCGGCGAGGTAGTCGTTGACGGTCACGACGTGGACGCCCTTGCCCGACAGCGCGTTGAGGTAGACCGGCAGCGTCGCCACCAGCGTCTTGCCCTCGCCGGTCTTCATCTCGGCGATGCCGCCCTCGTGCAGCACCATGCCGCCGATCAACTGCACGTCGAAGTGGCGCTGGCCGAACACGCGCTTGGCCGCCTCGCGCACGGTGGCGAAGGCGGGAACGAGGATGTCGTCGAGGCTCTTGCCGGCCGCGAGCTCGGCCTTCAGCATGTCGGTGCGGGCGCGCAGGGCGTCGTCCGACAGCACCAGGATCTCGGCTTCGAGCTCGTTGATCGCCGCGACGCGGGGACGATAGCCCTTCACGCGCCGGTCGTTCGACGAGCCGAAAATCTTCTTGGCGAGGGCACCGAGCATCGTGAACCTGCAAACGGGAAAGCCCGTCGGCGGTCTCCCGCAGACGGCTGGCCTTGGCTGAGTTGGCCGGGCTTATAGAGGTAAATATCGCGGGCCGCATCTAAAAGAGGCCGGCGCGCGATGGGCTGCGCAGAGGCGCTTCGGCCCGGATCCGAATCGGTGCCGCCTCGCGCGGCCCGTTCGCGGGCGGCCGTCGCCCGCGGCGTCAGTTGACTTCGCAGAACCCCACGCCGGCGCCGACGATGCGGTCCGACGGGCACCACGGGCCAGCGACCCGCACCGGATGCGGCGACGGCTTCGCACGCTCCGCGATCGGCGCGACGGCGACGGGCGCGACGGCGATGGGCGTCAGCCCGCGCACCGTCTCCCGTGCCTGCGTCCCTGGCTCCGTCCGTGGCGACGCCGGCTCCGTTGCGCGAGGCGGTGCGATCGGCAGGGGAACGCCAGCGCTCGCGATGCGCTCGGTCGCGCGCGGCGGGACCGGAGCCGCGGCGGACGCGCTGCCGATTCCCAGGCGCAGGCGGAACCCGCGTGCCTCGGCGGAGGACGGCGTCGCCGCGAACGCGAAAGCGGTCGAAGCCGCGAGCACGATCCATCCAATCTGCGAGATCCTGCGCATCCGCCCCTCCGTCGATCCGGCAAGCCTGTGCCGGCGCGCGTTCACGAAGGCTCAAGAAACGGAGTCAACGGAATGCTTTCCCCGTGACGGGCGAGGACGGGCGGACGCGACGGCGATGGAACGTGCGTGCATCCTTTCCTCATCTGAGCCGTGCTCCTGCGACCTCATTTCCGTCATCCCTTGCGCCTTGCCTTTGCGTGCGACGCGAGCCACCTGTCTCGCCGATTCCCGCGGCTGCGATGCCGCTTCCTCGAAGCCCCGTGCGAGACCGTCCGGCGCCGTGCCGCGACGGGTCGGGGCGAAACCGTCCAGGAACGCCAACGCCATGTCGAAGACCCAGACCCTCCGCGGCGCGAGCGCGCTCGCCCTGGCACTCGCGCTCGGCGGTACCGCCTCCGCGCAGACGCCGACCCCGGCGGCGCAGCCCTCCGTCGCCGCCGCGGTGCTGCCCTCGCCCGACAGCGTCGTCGCCAAGGTGAACGGGATCCCGGTCACCGCCGGCGACATCGCGGTGGCGGCCGAGGATCCGGCCCTGTCGCTGCCGGGCGTCGACGATGCGCAGAAGAAGGGCCTGCTGGTCGACTACATGCTCGACCTCAAGGTCGGCGCGCAGGCGGCGGACGCCACCAAGATCGGCGACACGCCGGACTTCAAGCGCAAGCTCGCCTACTTCCGCGACAAGCTCCTCCTCGACGAGTACCTGGAGCGCGAGGCCAAGAAGGCGGCGACGCCCGAGGCGGCCCACGCGCTCTACGACCAGTCCGCCAAGCTGATGAAGCCGGAGGAGGAGATCCACGCCCGCCACATCCTCGTGGAGAACGAGGCCGAGGCGAAGAAGATCGCCGCACGGATCAAGGGCGGCGAGGACTTCGCCAAGGTCGCCGCCGAGACCACCAAGGATGCCGGCTCGAAGGCCGAGGGCGGCGACCTCGGCTGGTTCTCGAAGGACCGGATGGTGAAGGAATTCGCCGACGCTGCCTTCAAGCTGCAGCCCGGGCAGGTTTCCGATCCGGTCAAGTCCCAGTTCGGCTGGCACGTGATCAAGGTCGAGGAGAAGCGCAACAAGCCCGTGCCGACCTTCGACGAGCTGAAGGAGCAGATCGATCAGGCGCTGATCCGCAAGGCGCAGCAGGATCTGATCCTGAAGCTCCGCGCCGACGCCAAGGTCGAGCGCTTCGACGAGAACGGCAAGCCGATCGCCGCGCCGGCCCCGGCTGCCGAGGAGCCGAAGAAGCCCTGACCGCGGCGGCCGCCCGACGTTCGCTCGGGCCGAAGCGTGGCAGCCGCGAGCTTCGGCGCGGCTCGCCGCGTCTGAGATGTGATGGCGGACCGCTCATGCACGGAATTTGCGCCTAAGGATCAACATTTGCGCAAGGATCGTGTGAAAGAGTGCCCAACGAGCGGGGCGGCAGGAAAATCATCGCGATGCCGTCGGAGCACGTTCTGCTGAAGCCCCGCCTGGCACCCATGATCTGGCTCACCGAGACCGCGGCGCCGGTCTGCGTCGAGATCAGCGACGGGCTGCGGCGGACGTTGTTCCGGCGAATGTCCTCGCTGATCTCCGGCTCCCTCGTCGGGCTGATCATCATCGCGATCCCGCTGTACCGGAACCCGATCCCGGCATTCTTCGCCTGGGCGGCCGTCGATACGATCCTGGTCCTGTTCCGTTTCGCCGTCATCGGCCGGTTAATGCGGATCCTCCGAGATCCCTCGCTCCGCCGTCCGAGGGACACCCTCGTCGTCGATGCCTTCGTCGCCGGCAGCGTACTGTGGTGCGCGCAGATCGGCGTCGGCGCCTTCCTCTGCATGAGCTTGGGCGATCCCGTCCTGGCGGTGTTCGGCACCATGCTGTCGACCGGGATCGTCGGGGCGATGTGCGCGCGCAATCCCGGCTCGCCGCGCATGGTCAAGCTGCAGATGGTCCTGATCATCGTGCCCTATGCGGCCGGCGCTGCGATGGGGCCGGAGCCGTGGCTGTGGCCGATCGCGCTCATCGCCCCGCTCTATCTATGGGGAACGATCAGCATCAACCGGGAACTCCACATCGATTACCTCAAGATGCTGATGGCCCAGCAGGAAAGCAGCCACCTCGCCCTTCACTGCAGCCTGACCGGCCTGCCGAACCGCAACTTCTTCAAAACGCGCCTCAAGGCGGCCGAGCGGAACGCTTCGGTGCTCTTCCTCGACCTCGACGGCTTCAAGGCGGTGAACGACCAGCACGGGCATCCGGCGGGCGATGCGCTCCTGACGGCCGTCGGCGAACGGATCCGCGGCTGCGTGCCGGATCCCGCCGACGTCGCGCGGCTCGGCGGCGACGAGTTCGCGATCCTGGTCCATGCCGACGACGAGCGCACGATCGCGGCGATCGCGACCCGCCTGATCGCGGAGGTGGCACGACCCTACGCCTTGCCGACGGGGTTGGTCGTCCGGGTCGGCCTCAGCATCGGCATCGCGACCCGGCGCGACGCGGACACCGACCCGATGCTCCTCCTGCCGGAAGCCGATCAGGCCCTCTACGAGGCGAAGCGGGCCGGCAAGGGCACCTATCGCTGGTTCCAGCCGGCGAACGACGCCGACCTCTCCAGCCAAGTGCGAGAGCTTCGCGACATGCTCCCGAAGGCGCAGACCGTCCGCGAGCACGGCTTCGAGGCCGGTCTCTCGGTCACGCGCGCCTAGGGGGCGACGCGCGCCGGCCCCCCGGTCGACGCCGAACCGAGCGCGGCCTCACTTCACGTCGGGCGTCAGGTAGGAGGAGGTCGCCGGGCGGGCGGCGCCGACGATCCCGAGTGCAGCCAGCTCGTCGGTGCGCCGGCGCGACGCCAGGATGTCGAGCACCGCGACGACCAGCCAGGGACACGCGATCCCGATGAAGAACGCCATCTCATCACCCTTGCTGATCCGGGCCGCCTGGCATCGAGATCTGGATGATAGCCCGGCGCCGGGGCTTCGCAAGATGTCGTGCGGGTCGATACGGGTGATCAGACCCAGCCCTGCAGCTCCCGCCGCACCACGGTCTCGATCACCTTCATGCCGAGGTCGCTGTCGTTGAGGCAGGGGATGTAGGCGAAGCGCTCGCCGCCGTTGTCCTCGAAGTAGTGCCGGTTTTCGCCGTCGAGCTCTTCCAGCGTCTCCAGGCAGTCGGCGGTGAAGCCCGGCGCGACGATCGCCATGCGCTTCACACCGGATTTCGCGAGCGTCTGCACGGTCTCGTCGGTGTAGGGCTTGAGCCATTCCTCGTTGCCGAAGCGCGACTGGAAGGTCGTCCGCATCCGCTCGGTCGAGAAGCCGAGCTCTTCGCGGATCAGGCGGCCGGTCTTCACGCACTGGCAGTGATACGGGTCGCCCTTGAGCAGGTAGCTCTTCGGCACGCCGTGGAACGAGGTGAGGATCACCTCCGGCTCGAAATCGAGCTTGGCCAGCCCCTCGCGGATCGAATCGGCCATCGCACGGATGTAGACGGGGTCGTCGTGGTACGGCGCCGAGACCCGCACGGTCGGCTGCCAGCGCATCTGCATCAGCGCCTTGAACGCCTGGTCGCAGGCGGTGGCCGAGGTCGCGGCGGCGTATTGCGGGTAGAGCGGCACCAGCAAAATGCGGTCGCAGCCCTGATCGAGCAGGGCCTGGATCCGCAGGGCGACCTCGGGCTTGCCGTAGCGCATCGCCCAGTCGACCACGACCTTGTCGCCCATCATCGCCTGCAGGCGCTCGGCCTGGCCGCGGGTGATGGTCTTGAGCGGGCCCTCGTCGCGCTCGTTGTTCCACACGCTCGCGTAGTCCTTGCCCTTCGGGCCGGGACGCTTGGTCAGGATGATCAGGTTGAGCAGCGGCCACCAGATCAGGCGCGGCACCTCGATCACCCGGCGGTCGGACAGGAACTCCTTGAGGTAGCGGCGCATCGGCCAGTAGCTCGTGCCCTCCGGCGTGCCGAGGTTCATCAGCAGCACGCCGACACGGCCCCAGCGGACCGGGGGGTGATCGGCCGGAAGGGTGCCCGCGCCGGCCGCACGGCTCGGCTCGACGGTGGAGACGGCCGACAGGGACGCCGGTTCGACGCGTTCGTTCATGGTGAGGTTCTCGGCCATGGCGGCCGCTTCCTGTCCTGGGCCGCCGGGCGCGCGGCGACGGTGAGGCCGCGCGCCCGCATGACGGCGGTGCTGTTGTGCGGGATCGGATATCTAACTAGAGCACGAAGCCCGCCAGCGAAGGTCCGGCCGACGAGAGCGCGACATGCAGTCTCCCCGCTACTTCCTGAACCACTTCATGCCGTTCACCGGCTACCCCTACACGGGGGCGCCCACGGCCTGCAATCTGTGCGGCTCGACGGAGAGCGTCACCGTGGCGGAGACCGATCGACGCCTGAAGACGCTGAAGTCGATCGCCTGCGCCGAATGCGGCCTGATCCGCACCGATCCGATGCCGACGCCGGCCGAGCTGGCGGATTACTACGCCCACGCCTACCGCGCCGACTACCAGCTCGCCTTCGCGGGCGGCCCGCCCCGGGTCCATCTCAAGCGCTCGGCGCGCGAGGCGGCGTTCCGGGCGGAACTGCTCGCGCCGAAGCTGGTGCCGGGCGCCCGCCTGCTCGATTTCGGCTCCGGATCAGGCGAGTTCCTGGCCGCCGCCCGGGCTCGCGGCTGCGAGGCGATCGGCGTCGAGCCGGGCCGCGACTATTCCGCCTATGCCCGCGCGACGCACGGCGTCGAGGTGCTGGACGACGCCGCCGACGACCAGTTCGCACCAGGCACGTTCGACGTGATCACCACGCACCACGTCATGGAGCACCTGCGCGACCCGGCCGACGTGATGGAGCGGCTGGCACGCTGGCTGAAGCCCGACGGCGTGCTCTACGCCGCGGTGCCGAACATGGCCGCCACCGGCAAGCCGCCGCACGAGCGATTCCACTTCGCCCACGTCCACGGCTTCGTGCGCGACACCTTCGACCTCACCGCACGCCGCGCCGGCCTCGTGCCCGACACCAATTACTGGCGCGAGGACACGACGGTGGTCTACCGCAAGACCGATGCGCCGCCGGTGCCGATCCGCGCGCCCGGCCTCGCCCAGCGCCTCGCCGAGGAGCTGAAGCCGATGCCGGCCGCGGCCTACCTCGCTTCCGGCGCCTGGATCTGGCCGATGGTCCGCCGCAACGCCAAGGCGGTGCGCGAGACCTTCTCGGCCCGCTAGGACATCGTCTGCGGGCGGGCCGGGCTTCAACGCGCGCGAAGATGCTCCAAGGACCGTCGTGCGCGCGTCACGTCGGCGGGGGTAGGCTGGGCTTTTCCGCCAAGACGCAACGCCATGCCTCGCCCCAATCGCCGCCAGACCTTCGGTCTCGGCATCGGCGCCGGCCTTTCGGCCGGCCTGCCCGCCATCGCGAACGCGACCGAGCCAACGGCGCCCGAGCCGACGCTGACGCTGCTCCTCGTCAACGACGTCTACCTGATGGGCGAGGTCGACGGGCGCGGCGGGTTCGCGCGGCTCAATGCGATCGTGAAGGCCGAGCGCGACCGCGGTGTCCCGGTGCTCTACGCCCATGCCGGCGACACCCTGTCGCCCTCGCTGATGTCGGGGTTCGACAAGGGCGCCCACATCGTCGACCTGCTGAACCTCGCCCCGCCGGACGTGTTCGTCCCCGGCAACCACGAATTCGATTTCGGGCCCGCCGTCTTCCGCGAGCGCATGGCCGCCGCCGCCTTCCCGTGCTTCGCCGCCAACCTGCGGGACGGGTCCGGCCGGCCGTTGCCGAGCCTGCGCGATCGGCATATGCTCACCCTCGGCGGCCTGCACGTCGGCGTCACCGGCATCGCGTTGGCCGCGACGCCGGAGAAATCCCAGAGCGGCGATCTACGCTTCGGGCCCGAGCTGGAGACGCTGGCCGCGCAGGCCGAGGCGCTGCGCGCCGACGGCGCGGATCTCGTCGTGGCGATCGTCCACACCGCGCGCGCGACCGATCTCGCGATGCTGGCGGCGGGCCATGCCGACATCCTTTTGTCGGGGCACGACCACGACCTCGTGGTGCAGTACGACGGGCGCCGCGTGCTCGCGGAGTCGAGCAGCGACGCGCATTACGTCACCGCCATCGACATCCACGCCAGCGTCTCGACGGCGGGCGGCACGCGGCGCGTGACGTGGCGGCCGAGCTTCCGAATCCACGATTCGGCGACCGTCGCACCCGATCCGGATACGCTGACCCTCGTGCGCAAGCTCGAGGGCGACCTGTCGCACCGGCTCGACGTGCCGGTCGGCGAGACCGCCTATCCGCTCGACAGCCGCATCGTCTCCGTGCGCGCCCGCGAGGCGAGCTTCGGGAGCCTCGTCGCCGACGCGCTGCGGGAGGCGACGGGCGCCGACATCGCGGTGATGAACGGCGGCGGCGTGCGCGGCGACCGCCTGTACCCGGCCGGCACGATGCTGACGCGGCGCGACATCCTCACCGAGCTTCCGTTCGGCAACACCATCGTGTCGGTGGCGATCACCGGCGCCCAGGTCCGCGCGCTGCTGGAGGCGGGATTTCGCGAGCTCGGCCGCCCGGCCGGCCGCTTCGCGCAGGTCTCGGGCCTGACCGTCCGCGTCGATCCCGATGCGCCGGCGGGCGACAGGATCGTCTCCGTCCGCGTCGGCGATGCGCCGCTGGACCCGGCCCGGACCTACCGGGTCGCCGCCAACAACTTCCTCTACGAGGGGGGAAACGGCTACGGCTTGCTGGCTCGGGGGCGGACCTTGATCGGCGCGACGGATGGCGGGCTCGTCGCCACCGCGGTGATCGATTATGTCGCCCGCCACGCCCCGATCACCGTGACCGAGGGCGAACGCATCCTGATCGGCCGATGACCGAACCGACCGTCTCCGCAGCGCTCGCCGCGTTCCGGCAAAGCGCATCCCCGTGGCTCGCCTTGCCGTTCTTCACGGAGGGCGCGGCGGATATCGTGGCGGCACGGGTCGACGAACGGATCGCAGCCGGCGCGCAGGTCTTGCCCGCGCCCGGCAACATCTTCGCCGCCCTGGCGCTGACGCCGCTGCCCGCGGTGAAGGTCGTGATCCTCGGGCAGGATCCGTATCCGACGCCGGGCGACGCCAACGGGCTCGCCTTCTCCTATGTCGGCTCCCGGCGCCTGCCGGCCTCGCTCAAGGTGATCCTGGCCGAGGTCGAGCCGGGCAAGGCGACGCGCGGCGACCTCACGGCCTGGGCGCACCAGGGGGTGCTGCTCCTCAACAGCGCACTCACCGTCGAGGCGGGCCAGGCCGGGGCGCATCTTCGGTTCGGCTGGGCGAGGCTCGCCGACGAGGCGGTCGCGGCCGTCTCGGCGCGCGCCGAGCCCGCCGTGTTCCTCCTGTGGGGGGCACAGGCGCGGGCGCGGGCCGCGCTGATCGACCGATCGCGACACGGCGTGCTCGAATGCGGCCATCCGTCGCCGCTGAACCGGGCGCGCGACTTCCCCGGCTCGGACCCCTTCGGCCGGGCCAACGCGTGGCTCGCCGAGCACGGGTCGGCGCCGATCGCGTGGCGCCTTCCCTGACGGCTCCGTCCCGCAGCGTTACTGGGCGGGCTTCGGCGCCGGTGCCGGTTGCGCGGGCGTGTCGGCGCCGGCGGGCGGCGCGTCGGCTGCGGCCGGCAGCAGCACGTCCTTCGCGACCGTGCCTTCGGGGCCGTATTCGCCGGCGACGGCGAGGCACGCCTTCTCGCGATGCTGGGCCATGTCGTTCGACATCAGCGCGAACATCGACTGCACCCGGCCGCCGAACGGGCCGCGCGGGCTGACGTCGGCCGATCGGGTGCCCTGCTTGACCAGCAGCGCCTCGAAGGTGTCGGTCCCGATCCGATAGCCGCAGACGTTCGACGCCGCGAAGATGTAGGCTGCGAATTCCAGCGCCCGCGGGGCCGGGGCGTTGCGGATCTGCGCCGCGGCGGGCTGCGCGGCGAGACCGAGGCTCAGGAGGGCGGCCGCGGCGGCCGGCGTGGCGAACATGCGCATGGGCGAAAGTTTCCTCATCGTCATCGACGACTTCTTGCGAGTCGTTGAGACGGGCGAGATACGCCGAACGGTGAACGCCGCCCAGGGGGAGCGGCCCGACGGATTGCCTCAGGCCGCGCAGGACAAAGGCGAAGGACGTTCGTGGTTAAGCATTACCTGCGTTGCAATCGATAGCGGCGTTTCTACCGCGTCACTGGCCGTCCCGGTCCCTCGTCTGCCTTGCGGAACCGCGGAACTTGTTTCGACTTGATCCTGCCCTACGCGGGGGTTCGAAGCCTGCTATTAACCGGTGGCGAGCAGATCGGAGTCCGACATCTTCCGCAATGAGCCGGACTGGACGCCGCATGCACTTCGCCCTCGACCACCGCGCAGAGCCAGATCCCGCCTTCGTGCCGCCGTCGCTGCGCCTCGCCGAACCGAGCGACGCACCCTCGGGCGAGCGCCGCAACCGCTACGCCCGCTGGGCCCTGCACGAGCGGCTGGGGGAGGGCGACGTCGTCGCCCTGCTGATGCGCAACCAGCCCGACGTGCTCGCGATCTGGCAGGGCCTCGGCTCCGTCGGCGTCACCGTGATGCCGCTCGACCTCACCCTGCGCGGGACCGCGCTCGCCCGGAACCTCGACGCGATCGGCCCGCGCCACCTGTTCGTCGATGCCGGCCTCGCGGAGACGCTGTGCAGCGTCCAGGGCCTCGTCTCGGTCCAGCCGCTGGTGTGGTGGCACGGCGGCGCCGACTTCGCCCGCATCGACCTCGAGATCGCCGAGTACGACGACGCCCCGCTCGCCCCGCAGGCGCTGCCGGCGCGCCGGGCCTGAGCCATCCTCGAAACCCGACGCGTCCGTGATAGGCTCGACCGGCCATCGACACGGGAGCCAGGGCATGTCCTCGACCGCGCAGACCGACGCGCCGCTGCTGCTTCGCGCGGATGCTCAAGGCATCGCCACGCTGACGCTGAACCGCGGTCCGGCCCGCAACGCGCTGTCCCTCGGGCTGATGGCGGCCTTGCAGGATGCGCTCGACGCGATCGCCGAGGATCGAGCCGTGCGCGTCGTCGTGCTGCGCGGCGCCGGGCCGGCCTTCTGCGCCGGTCACGATCTCAAGGAGATGCGCGCGCATCCCGGGCGCGAGGCCGCTGCCGAGGTGTTCCGCGCCTGCTCCCGGCTGATGCTGGCGATCACCCGGCTGCCGCGGCCGGTGATCGCGCAGGTTCACGGCATCGCCACCGCCGCCGGCTGCCAGCTGGTCGCGACCTGCGATCTCGCGGTCTGCGCCGACGACGCCCGCTTCGCGACGCCCGGCGTCAACATCGGCCTGTTCTGCTCGACCCCGATGGTCGCGCTCTCCCGCGCGGTGCCGCGCAAGGCGGCGATGGAGATGCTGCTGCTCGGCGAGCCGATCGACGCCGCGGAGGCGTTGCGCATCGGCCTCGTCAACCGTGCGGTACCGACCGCCGACCTCGATGCGACGGTGCAGGCGATGGCGATGCGCATCGCGGGCAAGTCGGCGCGGGTGGTGGCGATCGGCAAGGAAGCCTTCGGCCGCCAGGCGGAGCTCGGCCTTGAGGAGGCCTACGCCTACGCCGCCGAGGTCATGACCCGGAACATGATGCTCGCCGACGCCGACGAGGGCATCGACGCCTTCCTTCAGAAGCGCACGCCGCGCTGGCCGGCGTGAGCCGCGGTCGAGCCGCGCGGTTCGGCGCGCGAAACGTCCGTCAGCCGCGGCCGGCCGGAACCGGGAAGCGGCGCGCGAACCAGTCGCGCAGCACCGCGCGCTCGTAATACAGGCTGCCGGTCGAGAAGCGTGGGTTGGCCGTCAGCATAAAGTTGGGGTCGGTGACCGTATCCTCGCCGCTGGCGACCACCCGCTTGCCACGCCGCAGTGCGTAGGCGAGCCGGATCCGCGGCGGCGTGAAGTCCTGGACGATCCGCAGGCCGCTCGGCGTGCCGAAGCCCGGCCGCTCGTACCCGGCGAGATCGATGTCGAGGACGGTGATGTCGAGGCTCTCGTCGGGGCCGAGGCGACGGCTGCCGAGGTCCTGGAAGATCCGCGTCATCTCCGCCAGCGTCAGCCGCAGGCTCCGGCCGGAGGACGCCCAACGGTCCTCCGCGTCGGTGAAGCGCTCCGGCGCGACGTAGCGCACGCCGACCTGCGCGACGGCGGGACCGCCGAGCGCGAGACCCGTCAGGGCTGCCAGGACGACGCGCCTCATTGCTTGGCGCGGTTGATCACGGCGAGCAGCGCGCGGGCGACCGGCTCGGTCACGTTGCGGCGGTACTTGCGGTGGACCAGTTGCCCGTTGTGGTAGACGTCGTGCTCGACGTAGAGCCGCTCGCCGTCCCACCGCACGATGTTGTCGGTCTCGGTCGTCTCCTCGACGCCGAGGTCGTCCCGAAGGATCGCGCTGCCGGTCTGGGTGAACATGCGCAGCTCCTCGCACCTTGATCGGGGATCGCCCGCGCAGACGATCCGTCCGTAGGGTCCACAATAGGCAACCGGCGCAGGCTGCGCCAGTTGCGGCACCGCTCCGACCCCCGACAAGGACAGCTCGGCTTCGCGGTCGCGGGCATCTCAGCGGATCGTGATCTGATCCTTGATCTTGTCGTAGGTCGCGCGGCTGAGCACGCGCTTCGACAGCAACTGGTCGATCGTCGTGTAGGGCCGGCGCTGGATGATCGCCCGCCCGATGCTGCCGCCGCCGCGCAACCCGTTCAGCTCCGCCAGCGATGCGGTGTTGAGGTCGACCAGCGCCAGCGCGCGCGGTCCGGCGCTGTCGCCGGCCTCGTTCACCTCCGCCTGACCGGTCGGTTGCGGCTCCGGCACGGATTGCGAGAGAACCGGGGCTTCCGCGGTCGGCTGGGGTGCCGGAGCGGGTGTGGGCGCGGGATCCGGCGATACCGGCGGCGCGGCGATGCCCGCTCGAGGCGCTGCGGGGGACGGGACCAGCGTCGGCGTCCCGACCTTTCGCGGCGCCGGGGCGACGGATGCCGGCGGCACGGCGACAGGCGGCGCCTGCGCCGGCGACGGTGCGTGCGGCAGAAAATACTGGATCAGGGCGGCGAGGCAGCCCGCGACGACCAGCAGAAGCGAGATCCGCAGAATCGTCGAACCGCTCAGCATCGCCCCTCCCATCCGTGTTGTTTGGCAAACGCTTGGCAAGTTTTGCAAACGCTTGGCAAGATAGAGACGTTGCGCTGCCGGAGCAAAGCACGGCGTAGACGATCGGGCCGGCCGTCAACAAGCGTCGGCGCGGAAGACCTTCGGACGGCTTGCGGGGCCTTCGGCATCGACGCCGGCTCCGCGCCGGCCCATACCCGCCGGGATGCCGACCGCCCGCCTCGACCCCGCCCTGGCCGCTCCGCTCGCCGCCGCCAGGCGACACATCTCCGAACGCTTCGGATCGCTGCGCTACCTGCCGGCCCTGTTCGCGCAGGTCCGCGCCGCGAGCCCGCGCCTGTTCGCCGCCAGCCTCGCCCTGCGCCTCGTCGGCGCCGGGCTGCCGGTGGCGACCCTGTGGCTCGCGAAGCTGATCCTCGACGCGATCGTCGCGGAACATGCCCGGCCGCGGGCGACGCCGATGAGCGTCGATGCGTGGCTCTCGGACCCGCACCTGTCGCGGCTCGCGGCCTTGGTCGCGGCCGAACTTGCCCTGGCGATCCTCTCCGACCTGATCGGACGCCTCAGCACGTTGGTCGACGGGTTGGTCGCCGACCTCTATTCCAACGCCGCCTCGCTCCGGCTGATGCGCCATGCGGCGGCCCTCGACCTCGCGCAGTTCGAGGACAGCGCACAGCAGGACCGGCTTGAGCGGGCGCGCCGGCAGGTCACCGGGCGCACCAGCCTGATCGCCCAGGTGTTCGGGCAGGGGCAGGCCCTGGTGACTTTGCTCTCGTTCGCCGCGGGCGTCGCGGTCTACACCCCGTGGCTGATCGTGCTGATCGCGGCGGCGCTGGTGCCGGCCTTCCTCAACGAGGCGCACTTCACCCGAGCCGGTTACCGCCTCGCCTGGATCCGCACCCCGGAACGGCGGCGGATCGACTACCTGCGCTACCTCGGCGCCAGCGTCGAATCGGCCAAGGAGGTCAAGCTGTTCGGCCTGAACGGCTACATCACCGACCTCTATGCCGGCCTCGCCGACAAGGTGGTGGCCGACAACCGCGCGCTGGCGATCCGCCGCGCCGGCTGGGGCGGCGCCTTCGCGGCGCTCGGCACGCTGGCCTACTACGCCGCCTACGCCGTCATCGTCTGGCGCACCGTGGCGGGCGGCTTCTCGATCGGCGATCTCGCCTTCCTTGCCGGCGCCTTCCAGCGCTTGCGCGGGCTGATCGAGGGCCTGCTGCTCGGGTTCACCCAGATCGCCGGGCAGACGCAGTACCTCGAGGACCTGTTCTCGTTCTTCGCGATCGCGCCGTCGATCCGCTCGCCCGAGACCCCGGCACCCCTGCCGGCGACGATCCGGCAGGGCCTCGCCTTCGAGGATGTCGGCTTCCGCTATCCCGGCGTCGACGCGTGGGCGGTGCGGCACCTGAGCTTCACCCTCGCGGCGGGCGAGACCCTGGCGCTCGTCGGCGAGAACGGGGCCGGCAAGACCACCATCGTCAAGCTGATGACCCGGCTCTACGACCCGACCGAAGGGCGCATCCTGCTCGACGGCCTGCCGCTGCAGGCCTACGACCTCGACGCGCTCCGCGGCCGCATCGGTGCGATCTTCCAGGATTTCGTCCGCTTCGACCTCACCGCCGGCGAGAACGTCGCCGTCGGGCGGATCGAGGCCCGGGACGATGCCGAGCGCATCGGCCGTGCGGCTGTGCGTGGCCTCGCCGACGCGGTGATCGCGCGCCTGCCGGCCGGATACGACCAGCCCCTCGGCAAGCGCTTCGACGGCGGCGTCGACCTGTCCGGGGGCCAGTGGCAGAAGATCGCCCTGTCCCGGGCCTACATGCGCGACGCCGAGATCCTGATCCTCGACGAGCCGACGGCCGCGCTCGACGCGCGCGCCGAGTACGACGTGTTCCGCCGCTTCCGCGACCTCAGCGCCGGGCGGGCCGCGGTGCTGATCTCGCACCGCTTCTCCACCGTTCGGATGGCCGATCGCATCCTGGTGCTGGAGGACGGAAAGGTGCTCGAAGCCGGCACGCACGACGCGCTCGTCGCCCTCGGCGGACGCTACGCCGAGCTGTTCGAGCTTCAGGCGGCCGGCTACCGCTGATGCGGCGCCCGGCATTGCTCCGGGCCCGGCACCCACTACCTGCAGCCTGCGCCTCAACTTCGGCCGTCACCGCCTCGGGAGTTTCCACGATGCCACGCCACGCCACCGCCCTCGTCGCCGCGTTCCTCGCCGGCGCGGCCTGCTTCGGCGGCATGGCCCATGCGGCGCCGGCCACGCCCGACGCCTCGGCCAAGCCGGCGCCCGAGGCGGCCAAGCCCGAGGATTCGAAGCCCGGGAAGCCCGAGCCGGTGATCCTCGCCAACCACAAGGCGGTCTACGACCTGTCGCTCGCCTCCACCGGCGGGACCCGGGCGGTCGAGAGCGCGCGCGGGCGCATCGTGATCGAGTTCAAGGGCGACGCCTGCCGCGGCTACACCATGCAGACCCGCCAGGTGACGGTGCTCGAATCCGGCGAGAGCGGCAGCCGGACCTCGGACCTGCGCAACACCACCTTCGAGGGCGGCGAGGCCCGCGATTTCCGCTTCCGCACGGTGACGGTGCTGAACGGACAGCCGAGCCCGGCCGTCGACGGCACCGCGGATGCGAGCGGCGACGCGTTCAAGGTCCGGCTCAAGGAGCCGAAGAAGGACCAGTTCACCGCCGCCGGCCCGGTGCTGTTCCCGAGCCTGCACATGCGCCGCCTCGTCCAGGCCGCGCGGGCTGGCGAGACCACGATGTCGGCCAAGGTGTTCGACGGGTCGGACGACGGCCGCAAGGTCTACGACACCCTGGCCGTGATCGGCCGCCGTGCGTCGGCGCCGGCGAACGCCGCCGCGTCGGACCGCGACAAGCCGCTGCACGAGGGTGCGATGGCCGCCGTGCCGCACTGGCCGGTGACGCTGAGCTACTTCACGCAAGGGGAGGGCGAGCGCACGCCGATCTACACCCTCACCTTCGACCTCTACGAGAACGGGGTCAGCGGCGCGCTCAAGCTCGACTACGGCGACTTCGCGATCCTCGGCGACATGACCCGCCTCGAGCTCGACAAGGCGCCGGACAAGCCGTGCGCCCCGTAGCCGGCACGCGGCCCTTAGAACTCGTCGGATTGTTGCGGCGAGAGCCGTCGCCACGCCGCCGCGATGCGCTCGGGCTTGATGTCGAGCCCCTGCGCGCAGGCGAGCAGCACCGGCTCGTCGCCCATGACATGGTCGAGCACGCCGACGAGGAAGGCCGGGTCGGACAGCGACGCGCGGACGTCCTCGGGCGACAGCCCGGTCGCGTTGAGGAACGGGAACAGGCGGTCCTCGTCGGCGACCATCCAGCCGAGCACGTCGACGGCCAGGTTGTGGTCGGCGGCGGTGGCTCGCGTCGACCCATCGTCTTGAAGTGATTTGCGATTCATCAACATCTGTCGCTTACAAAGGCGTGAGGTCGGGTAACGTCCCGTAAAGGACGCGCGGCGGCACCGGGATCGAAGCGTGATGACGAAAACGGTGTTGATCGTCGAGGACAACGAACTGAACATGAAGCTCTTCAACGACTTGTTGGAGGCCCACGGTTACGCGACCCTCAAGACGGCCAACGGCATCGAGGCGATCGAGCTCGCGCGTGCCCACCATCCCGACCTGATCCTGATGGACATCCAGCTTCCCGAGGTTTCGGGGCTCGAGGTGACCAAGTGGCTCAAGGAGGACGACGACCTCAAGCACATTCCCGTCGTCGCCATCACCGCCTTCGCCATGAAGGGGGACGAGGAACGCATTCTCGAGGGCGGTTGCGAGGCATATTTGTCCAAACCGATCTCCGTCGCGAAGTTTTTGGCAACGGTTCGCACGTATCTTGCCGACAAGTAGGGTCCGGATCGAGCCCTCGACGGCGCCTGCGATCGCCCGCTGAAACCTTGTGCGAGGAACGATGTCGGCCCGCGTCCTGATCGTCGACGACCTCTTCCCGAACGTGAAGCTTCTCGAAACGAAGCTCGCGCTGGAATACTTCGACACCGTCGCGGCCATGAACGGCCCGGACGCGATCGCGATCTGCGAGAAGGGCCTGTGCGACCTCGTCCTCCTCGACGTGATGATGCCCGGCATGGACGGGTTCGAGGTCTGCCGCATCCTCAAGAACAACCCGCTCACCGCGCACCTGCCGGTGGTGATGGTCACGGCCCTCGACCAACCCTCGGACCGCCTGAAGGGCCTCGACGCCGGCGCCGACGATTTCCTGACCAAGCCGATCGATGACACCGCGCTGTTCAGCCGCGTCCGCAGCCTCGTGCGCCTGAAGGCCGTGACCGACGAGCTGCGCAGCCGCGCGCTCGCCTCGCGCGAGTTCGGCATGGGCGACCCGCTGGCGCTCGCCACCGCCGAGACCGGCCTCAACGCCAGCCTGCTGCTGGTCGAGGATCGGCGCGGCTCGGCCGAGCGGATGGCGGCGGCGCTCGGCCAGTTCCACGCGGTCACGCTCGAGACCGATCCGCAGGCGGCGATCCACGTGGCGGCCGAGGGCGGCTTCGACCTCGTCCTGGTCAGCCTCGACCTCGAGGGCTTCGACGGGCTGCGCCTGTGCAGCCAGCTGCGCAACCTGGAGCGGACCCGGCAGGTGCCGCTGATCATGCTGGCCGAGGCGCATGACCGCGCCCGCATCGTGCGCGGCCTCGATTTCGGTGTCCACGACTACCTGCTCCGCCCGATCGATCGCAACGAGCTGGTCGCGCGGGTCCGCACCCAGATCCGCCGCAAGCGATTCTCCGAGGTTCTGCGCAGCGCGGTGCAGGCGTCGATGGAGATGGCCGTCACCGACGGGCTCACCGGACTGCACAACCGGCGCTACCTCGACAACCACCTCGCCGGCCTGTTCTCCGATCCGCGGCTGCGCGAGCGCCCGGTCGCCGGGCTGATCCTCGACATCGATCACTTCAAGGCGATCAACGACACCCACGGCCACGAAGCCGGCGACGAGGTGCTGCGCACCTTCGCCGACCGCGTCCGCCTGCACACCCGCACCATCGACATCGTCGCCCGCTACGGCGGCGAGGAGGTGGTCATCATCCTGCCCGACGCCGGCCTCGCCGAGGCCCACGCCATCGCCGAGCGCATCCGCGAGCGGATCGAGGGCATGCCGTTCTCGATCCATCGGGACACCCGCAGCGTCCCCGTCACCGTGTCGATCGGCGTGGCGACCCGTCAGCCCGAGGATGTCGGCCCCGGCGAGATGCTGAAGCGCGCCGACCTCGCGCTCTACCGCGCCAAGGCGCTGGGGCGGAACCGCGTCGAGGCGCAGGCGGCCTGACCCGTCCGATCGTCGCCGGATCCGGCGCGCACGCTTGGAACGGACGCGCATCCCTGCGGCGAAGGTCCGCCGGTTGACACCCGTCCGCGCTTCGCCAACACCCTGCGCCGTTCGCGGCCGGGGCCTTCGGCACCAGCGCCGCAGCCGCACCGGCCTTCGGATGGGAGTACTGTGACGACGATGGCGGCGATGCGCTCCTACCTCGATTTCGAGAAGCCCGTGGCCGAGCTTGAGGCGAAGCTCGAGGAACTCCGCGCCGTCGGCGCCCGCGACGGCGCCGTCGCGATCAGCGAGGAGGTCGGGCGGCTGGAAGCGAAGGCGGCGCAGGCGCTGGCCGAGATCTACGCCAACCTCACCCCCTGGCAGAAGACCCAGGTCGCCCGGCATCCGCAGCGGCCGCACTTCGTCGACTACTGCACCGGGCTGATCGAGGATTTCACGCCGATGGCCGGCGACCGCGGCTTCGGCGAGGACGCGGCGATCGTCGGCGGCATGGGGCGCTTCCGCGGCCGGCCGGTCTGCGTGCTCGGCCAGGAGAAGGGCGCGACCACCGAGACGCGCCTGCGTCACAATTTCGGGATGGCCCGCCCGGAAGGCTACCGCAAGGCGGTGCGCCTGATGGAGCTCGCCGACCGCTTCGGGCTGCCGGTTCTGGCCTTCGTCGACACCGCCGGCGCCTTCCCCGGCATCGAGGCCGAGGAGCGCGGCCAAGCCGAGGCCATCGCCCGCTCGACGGAGGCCTGCCTCGGCCTCGGCGTGGCGAACGTCGCGCTGGTGATCGGGGAGGGCGGGTCGGGCGGCGCCATCGCGCTCGCCACCGCCAACCGCGTCCTGATGATGGAGCACGCGATCTACGGCGTGATCTCGCCCGAGGGCGCCGCCTCGATCCTGTGGCGCGACCAGGGCCGTGCGCCCGACGCCGCCACCGCCATGAAGATCACCGCGCAGGACCTGATGCGGCTCGGCATCATCGACACCATCGTCCCCGAGGCGACCGGCGGCGCCCACCGCGACCGCGCCGGCGCCATCGCCGCGGCGGGCGACGCCCTGGCCGGCGCGCTGGCCGAGTTCGACGGCGTGGCCCCCGACGAGATCCGCGACCGCCGCGTCCGCAAGTTCCTCGAGATCGGCCGGCGCCTGTGAGCCGGCCGGAACCCGGCGGCCCCTACGGCACCGGCTTCCTGCGCGGGCTCGGACGCAGGCTCGGCGGCCTGCTCGGCAGCGAGCGCGAGCCCGGCCCGGTCAACCACGTCTCCTTGGGCGCCCATTGCCAGATGGCGCACGTGCTGAAGACGCTCGGGTTGCGTACCTGGTCGGGGCCGTTCGACTGGATCTTCACCATGCCGGGGATGGTTCGCGACTGCCTCGCCGAAGACTTCGCCGCGCTCCTGGATCGATCGCAGCTCGAGACCATCCCCCTGGACGAGCGGCAGGGCGAGGGCATCTGGCGCGGGCGCCACCGGCTGTATCGCGAGCGCTACGGGCTCGCATGCGTCTTCAACCACCACGATCCGGCCTCGGACGAGGCCGACTACCGCTTCCTCGCCGAAGGGGTCCGCCGTCTGCGGATCGCCCTGTCGAACCCCGTCGCCGAGAACCGATTCTGGCTGTTGACCCACCTCCACACGCCGCCCGAGGTCGCCTACGGCATCTGTGACGTTTTGGCACAGCGGGGATCGGGGAACCATTTAACCTTTCTGCAGCACGTGCCGGGAGGCCCCGCGAGGCGCGTCGTGGCGGCCGAGCCGACGCGCCCCGACCTGCGCTGGCTGACGGTGGAAACCCCTTCCGCATCAGTCGGTTTGCGCCTGGCCGACCCGGTCGACGACGCGTTCCTCGTCGACCTGATCGCGGCGGAGTCGCGGCGCACCCTGCGCCCGTCCCCGTGATCCACATCGGGGCCGGTGGCGCCGAGGCCGGCGGGGGGCGGATCCTTGCGGTAACGGAGGCGTAAGCTTACCAAAGCTAGAGAGTGGGGGAGTGACGCACGACGGCTGCCGACAAGGCCCGCGCGCGGTGTGTTCGAGGACGAGGTTCCCCCATGGCTGTGCGCCGGTTCGCCGTTGCAAGTCTCCACAGAGCGTCCCGCCTGATCGCGCCCGTGGCCGTCGCGGCCGCCCTGTCCCTCGGCGGCTGCCAGGACGGGATGATCAACGGCGCCTCGACGCGCTCGCTCACGCCGATTCCGCCCCAGACCCTGTCCCTGATGCAGACCAAGGGGATGCAGCAGAGCGACCCGATCCTGATCCGCGCCTACAAGAAGGAAGCGGAGATGGAGGTGTGGAAGCGCGGGACCGACGGTCGCTACGCGCTCCTGAAGATCTACCCGATCTGCCGTTGGTCGGGCCAGCTCGGGCCCAAGCGCAAGCAGGGCGATCGCCAGGCGCCGGAGGGATTCTACACGATCACCCCGGGCCAGATGAACCCGAACTCGTCCTACTACCTTTCCTTCGACACCGGTTTCCCGAACGCCTACGACCGGGCGAACGGCAGCACCGGCAACTACCTGATGGTCCACGGCACCTGCTCGTCGGCCGGGTGCTTCGCGATGACAGACGCGTCGATGTCGGAGATCTACGCGGTCGCGCGCGAGGCCTTCGCCGGCGGCCAGCGCGCGTTCCAGTTCCAGTCGTATCCGTTCCGGATGACGGCACAAAACATGGCCAAGTACCGGAACGACCCGAACGCCCCGTTTTGGCGCAACCTCAAGGAAGGCGCCGACTATTTCGAAGCCCTGCGCGACGAGCCGAAGGTCGGGGTCTGCGGCACCAAGTACGTATTCGGCGGCGCGGATGCCGCCGCCGGCTCGTGCACGCCGAAGGTCGATCCGCTCGTCGCCGAGAAGCGCACCCACGACAACCAGGAGATCGCCGAGCTCGTCGCCAAGGGCACGCCGGCGACGCGGGTGGTCTACGACGACGGTGGCGGCAACCCGGTGTTCCGCGCCGAGCAGACCACCGCCTTCGCCAACCTCGGCGGCACCGAGACCGAGCTGCCCTACAGCGCCAAGGATTACGGCCGACACAACCTCGGCGACGTCAGCCGGCCGGAGAGCCTGGCTGCCGGCCCGCGCGAGATCGAGGTCGACGCCAAGGGCCGTCCGGTGATGCTCGCCGCCGCGCCCGAGGCGCCGATCCCGACCAAGGCCGCGGCGTCAGCCCTCGCCAAGGGCGGCAAGGCGGATGCGGGCAAGCCCGGCACGGCCAAGCCCGACGCGATGAAGCCCGGCACGCGGACGCTGATGGCCAAGCAGCCCGACCCCAGCGACGATGGCGTCAAGGAAGCCGCGAAGGCCAAGCCGGCGCGAATCACGGTCGCCGGCGCTGATGACGATCCGAGCACCTACCGGACGCTGCTCGGCAAGGTCTTCGACAAGGACGCGACGCCGACACCCGCGACGCCGACGGCGGACGCGGTCGTTGCCGAGCCGGTGAAGGTCGCCGCGCAGACCGTCAAGGTGGCTCACGCCGCGCCGCGCCCGGTGCGCAAGGTGACGACGACCGCGCTTCGGACGGACAAGCCCGAGAAGCCCTGACCGATCGCGACGCGCTCGGTCGAACGAAGACAGTCGCCGGTCGCGCGACCGGCGGCTGTCTTCGTTTCGGCGATGCCGCTCAGAGCAGAGGGCGGTCGCGGTTCATCAGCCAGAGCGCGTGGATCATGCCGGGCAGGCCGAACATCAGCGTCAGGACGATGTTGAGGAGGAACTGCAGGCCGATACCGTTGGTCACGAGCACGGCGATCGGCGGCAGGAAGATCGCGAGAAGGATGCGGACGAGCGTCGACACGGGAACTCCGGGTATGCAGCGAGTGTTGGCGATGCAACGAAGCTAGGCCGTTTCCGTTCCAGCAGCCGGCGGGGGATCTCCTCGGCGTCCCGTGCATGCGCCGGCCACATCCCCGCCGCGAACCGCCCCGATGAGGCGGCCCGTGCGGCCCTTCCCGTCGGAGGTGTTCCCGCGCCGCCAAGGGCGTTCCCGTGACAGCACCGATCCGGCCCCATCCGCCCGAAGGCCAGGCGATCCCGCGCGCGCGTCCCTGGACCGGGCCGGGCTTCGTCGAGTTCGTGGCCATCGTCGCGCTGATGATGGCGGTCACCGCGATCTCGATCGACAACCTGCTGCCGGCCTTTCCGGCGATCCAGGCCCGTTTCGGCGTCTTCGACCCGAACCACCTGCAATGGCTGATCTACGTCTACATGATCGGCTTCGGCTCGGCCCAGATCGTCTACGGCCCGGTCTCCGACGCCCTCGGGCGACGTCCCGTGCTGATCGGCAGCCTGCTGGTCTACGTCGCCGGAACCCTGCTCGCGATGGTCGCGCCGTCGTTCGGATGGCTGCTCGCCGCCCGCGTGATCCAGGGGCTCGGCGCGGCCGGCGGCCGGGTGCTCTCGACCGCGATCGTGCGCGACCGCTTCGCCGGGCGCGAGATGGCGAGCGTGATGTCCTTCACCATGATGGTGTTCCTGATCGTGCCGATGATCGCGCCGGCGATCGGCGGGGCGATGCTCGCGCTCGGCTCCTGGACCTACGTCTTCGTCTCGATGCTCGCGCTCGCGGGGCTGCTCGCGCTCTGGTTCCTAGCGCGCATGCCCGAGACGCTGCATCCGGAATACCGCCGGCCGCTCTCCTTCGCCGCGACGGGGCAGGCCCTGCGGACCACGCTCGGCTGTCGCGTCGCGATCGGCTACGCCACCGCCCTCGGCCTGCTCACCGGCTGCATCATGGGCTATGTCGGCTCGGCCCAGCAGGTGTTCGACACCGGGCTCTACCACCTCGGCGCGCTGTTCCCCCTGGCCTTCGGGCTGGTCGCGGGCGCCATGGGCGCGGCGACCCTGGTCAACGCCCGGGTCGTCGGACGCCTCGGTATGCGGGCGCTGTCGCATGCGGGGCTGACGGCCTTCGTCGCGGTGGCGCTCGGGCAGGTCGCGATCGGGCTCGCCTATGGCGGGCACCCGCCGCTGGCGCTGTTCCTCGCGGTGCTCGCCGGCAACCAGTTCCTGATCAGCTTCGCGATGCCGAACTTCAACGCGCTCGCCCTGCAGCCGCTCGGCGCGATCGCCGGCACGGCCTCCTCGTTCCTCGGGTTCTACACGACGATCCTCGGCGCGCTCTGCGGCTTCGCGATCGGCCAGTGCTTCGACGGCACGACCCTTCCGATCGCCTTCGGCTATGCCGGGCTCGGCGCGGCCGCGCTCTTCGTGGTGGCGTGGACCGAGCGCGGAAAGCTGTTCCGCGGCGGGGTTTCCGGTTGAGCGCGGGGGCGACTTAACCCGGTCTTCAGCGGTGCGGACGACGATGCCGTCCTCGCCTCAGACCACCGGAGACCACGCGTGATCGCCCGAGCCCAGGACGGACTGCTTCTCGCCGCACGCCTTCTGCTGGCGGCCGCGCTGCTGCCGACCGGCATCGCCCGCGCCCTCAACGTCTCCGGTTTCGCGCTGACGCTGGCCGGCGCCGGCGTGCCGGCCCCGAACGCGGTGGCGACGCTCGCCGTCGTCGTGCAGGTGTTCGGGCCGCTCGCGCTGATCGTCGGCGTGCTGCCGCGGATCACCGGCGTCGCGCTCGCCGGGTTCGCCGGCCTCACGGCGATGCTGCTCCACGCCTTCTGGCAGTTCTCCGGCCCAGCGGCCGCGGCCGAGCGCACGCTCCTGCTCGCCGACCTCGGGCTCGCCGGCGGCTTCCTGATCTACGCGCTCGCCGGACCCGGCGCCTGGAGCTGGCAGGGCTGGCGCGCCGGCGCGACCGGCCGCCCGGCGGCGAAGCCCGCAGCGAAGCCCGCCGCCAGGGGCGCCCCGAAGGCGAGCGCCAACGCGAACCGGCCGCGCCGGGCCAAGGCCGCCTGAGGTGGCCGCGCCGGAGCATGCGCTCCGAGCGGCCTACCGCGACCCCAGGGCGATCAGGCCGAGATGCCCGGCGATCCCGAGGAACGCCACGAAATTGATCCCGAAGACGCGTCCGCGCAGCTTCACGTCGTCGGTCAGGGTCTGCACCGCCGTGTGCACGACCCGGCCGGCGACGAACAGCCAGGCGCAGGCGACGTCGAACCGCCCGACCTCGCCGAAAGCCGCCAGAACCGCGACGCAGCCGACCATCAGCACCGGCAGCTCGAACTGGTTGGCCAGGTTGCGGGTGATCCGCGCGATCGGCCGCGGCTCGTCGCGACCGAGGACGAAGGCGTCGTACGCGACCTCGCCGCGGCTCACGGCGCGCAGGCGCGCCACGGACAGCCAGACGTAGAGCGCCACGATCAGCCCGATCTGAACGATCAGCGGTTGCAGGATCGAGACGTTCACGCGCAGCCTCCGCGAGCGGACCGTGGGAGGGGAGCGAGCACCTATGGCCGGCCCGGTGCGGCGGCGGGCGCGGCACGCGCGATCATCCGGCCCGAGACCTCGGCGCCGGCATCCGGCGCGAGCTGGCGGAAGGCGAAGACCGAGACCGCCGAGATCAGCGCGACGGCGAAGAAGGCCGGGCCGAAATCCGCCGCCATGATCGCGCTGCGGCCATGCCATTCGGCGGCGCCTTCGAGCGCCAGGGCGCCGAGCGTCACGCCGAGGCTCAAGGAGATCTGCTGCGCGACGCTGGCGAGGCTCGTGCCCGCGCTCATCTCGGACTTCTCGAGGTCGGCGTAGGCGATGGCGTTCACGCAGGTGAACTGGATCGAGCGCAGGCAGCCGCCGAGGAACAGGATCCCGAGCATCAGCCAATGCGGGGTGTCGGCGGTGTAGAGGCCGTTCACCGCGAGGAAGAGCGCGGCGAGGACGGCGTTCGCCACCATCACCGGACGGAAGCCGTAGCGGCGCAGGATCCGCGGGCCGATCGTCTTCACGAACATCGCGCCGGCCGCCGCGGCGAAGGTGATCAGTCCCGATTGCAGCGGATCGAGCCCGAAGCCGACCTGGAGCATCAGCGGCAGCAGGAACGGGATCGCGCCGGTACCGATGCGGAACAGGCTGCCGCCGACCACCGCGATGCGGAAGGTCGGATGACGCATGAGGTCGAGGCGCAGGATCGGATGCGCCATCCGCCGCGAGTGCCGGAAGTAGAGCGCGAGCAGCACCGCGCCGCCGCCGAGGCTCGCCCAGGACATCCAGGCCGGCAGCAGGTGGCGGCCGGTCGAGGCCAGCCCCAGCATCAGCGCGGCGAGCCCCGGCCCGAGCATGGCGAAGCCGACGAGATCGAGCGGCGGGCGCTCGGGCTCGCGCACGTCCTCGAAGAACAGGGTCGCGAGCACGATCCCGACGATGCCGATCGGAATGTTGATGAAGAAGATCCAGCGCCAGTCGAGATAGGTGGTGATCAGGCCGCCGAGCGGCGGCCCCATGATCGGGCCGATCAGCGCCGGGATCGTCAGGTAGGCCAGCGCCGAGACGAGCTCGGCCTTCGGCACGCTGCGCAGGATCACCAGGCGGCCGACGGGCACCATCATCGCGCCCCCCAAGCCCTGCAGGAACCGGGCGCCGACGAAGCCGGCGAGCCCGCTCGAGACGGCGCAGGCGACGGAGCCCGCCATGAACACCGCGATTGCCGCGCGGAACACCGTGCGCGATCCGTAGCGGTCGGCCATCCAGCCGCTGATGGGGATGAAGATCGCCAGGCTGACGAGATAGGCGGTCAGTGCGAGCTTCAGGGCGATCGGATCCTCGCCGAGGCTCTGAGCGATGGTCGGCAGCGCCGTGGCGATCACCGTCGAGTCGGTGTTCTCCATGAACAGGGCGGTGGCGACGACGAGGGGGACGATCTGGGATGCGCGCATCGGGCCGGGCAAGCGTTCGGGGCACCCGGCATCGTGGCGACGGCCGGGCGTGCGGCGCAGCGCTTGACACGGGATGTGCGCCCGGTCGATCCGTGGCGGATCGGCCACGCTTTGTTTCCGAACATGGCTGAACCGCGCCGCAACCCTTCCGAGCAGGCCGGATCGGCCTTAAGCTTTACGGTAACGATGCCGTGTCCCCGCGCGGCGCCCCGCTCCACGGCGGCGGAGCCCGGGACGACGCGGCGACACCCGCGAAAGTGACAGGATGCTTCGTCCGCCGACACTGCCCCGATCGCTGCCGCGGCTCGTCGCCGCGTCCGCGGTGATGTTCGTCCTCGGCGCCTGCGGCACCGTGCTCCTCAACGATGTCGGCTCGCTCAGCCGCTACGACCGGCTCCGGGCCAGCACCGAGGCCTCGACCACGGCGCGCCTCTACGCCGACGCCGACGCGCTCGCCCGGACCAGGACCGTCCGGATCATCCCGACGCAATTCCCGGCCAACGTCTCCGGTGCGGTCGGCATCAGCGAGGCGGAGCGCCGGCTGGTCGCCAACAACGCCGACCGCGCGCTCTGCTACGAGCTGTCGCTGCGCTACGACGTGGTGTCGAGCCGCAACGCCGACCTGACCGTGCGCGCCCAGGTGACCCGCGTCGACCCGACCGACCTGATCGGCGCCGGCGCCACCATCGGCACCTCCGCCGCCGTCACCGTCGCCGGCCAGGTCGGCATCGGCTTCGCCGAGGGCCTCGGGCGCATCCCGATCCCGCGGGTGCCGATCGGTCTCGGAAGCCTCACCGTCGAGGCCGAGGCGCTCGACCGCCGCCACGAGCAGCGGGCGGCGATGGTCTGGGGCGGAGCGGCCAACTCGTTCACGAGCCAGCCGCGCTACTCGCACATCAGCGACGCCTACGATCTCGCCGGCGATTTCGGCCAGGATTTCGGGTTCTACCTCGCCACCGGCGAGGACCCGTTCAAGGCGCCGCTGACCCTGCCGAACTGGAACCGCATCCGGGTGACCACGCTCGGCGAGGCGCCCCTCGACCCCGATTGCGAGGCGTTCGGCCGGGCGCCCGGCCTCGATGGGATCCTCACCGACTACATCGGCCTGCCGCCGGACTATTCCGACAAGGGGCCGCGCGTCCGCTGAGGCGGGGAGGGCGGTCGCGGGCGCCATGCGGCGAACGCAACCGGCCCACGCGGGGTTTATCCCGTGCCGCGCCGGGTTGCCGCCTTTGCGGGCACCCCACCGCATGATACTGGCCCGTGCCAACCCGCTCCATGCCGAACCCGACCTCGCGTCGGCTCGGCAGCCCTTCAGGACCGTTGGCTCATGGCCCGTATCAGCTCCGCTTCGATCATCGAGGGCCTGACCTTCGACGACGTCCTCCTGCGTCCGGCCGCCTCGTCGGTGATGCCGACCGAGGTCAACGTGGCGACGCAGCTGACGCGCACCATCAGCCTGAACCTGCCGATCGTCGCCTCGGCGATGGACACCGTCACCGAGGCGCCGATGGCGATCGCCATGGCCCAGAACGGCGGCCTCGGCGTCATCCACCGCAACCTCGAGCCGGCGGAGCAGGCCGAGCAGGTCCGCCTCGTCAAGAAGTACGAGTCGGGCATGGTGCTCAACCCGATCACCATCCATCCCGACGAGACACTGGCCGACGCCTTCGAGGTGATGAAGGCCAACCGCATCTCCGGCATCCCGGTGGTCGAGCGCGGCCCGAACGGCTCGCGCGGCAAGCTCGTCGGCATCCTCACCAACCGCGACGTGCGCTTCGCGACGCATCCGGCCCAGCCCGTCTCCGAGCTGATGACCCGCGACCGGCTGATCACGGTGCGCGAGGGCGTGACGCAGGACGAGGCCAAGCACCTCCTGCACCAGTTCCGGATCGAGAAGCTGCTCGTGGTCGACGACCACTTCCGCTGCATCGGCCTGATCACGGTCAAGGACATCGAGAAGCAGGTCACCTACCCGAAGGCGGTCAAGGACGAGCAGGGCCGGCTGCGGGTCGCGGCGGCCACCACCACCGGCGACCAGGGCTTCGAGCGGGCCGAGCGCCTGATCGATGCCGGCTGCGACGTGATCGTGGTCGACACCGCGCACGGCCACTCGATCAAGGTGCTCGACAGCGTGCGCCGGGTGAAGCAGCTCTCCAACGCCGTGCAGGTCATCGCCGGCAACGTCGCGACCCGCGAGGGCACGCAGGCGCTGATCGACGCGGGCGCGGACGCGGTGAAGGTCGGCATCGGGCCGGGCTCGATCTGCACCACCCGCATCGTCGCCGGCGTCGGCGTGCCGCAGCTCACCGCGATCATGGAGGCGGTCGAGGCCGCTCACGACGCCGGCATCCCGGTGATCGCCGACGGCGGCATCAAGTATTCCGGCGACCTCGCCAAGGCGATCGCCGCCGGCGCCTCGGTGGCGATGCTCGGCTCGCTGCTCGCCGGCACGGACGAGGCCCCCGGCGAGGTGTTCCTGTACCAGGGCCGCTCCTACAAGAGCTACCGCGGCATGGGCTCGGTCGGCGCGATGGCCCGCGGCTCGGCCGACCGCTACTTCCAGGCCGAGGTCAACGACACTCACAAGCTCGTGCCCGAGGGCATCGAGGGGCAGGTGCCGTACAAGGGCCCCGTGGCGGCCGTCCTGCACCAGCTCGCCGGCGGCCTGCGCGCCGCCATGGGCTATGTCGGCGCCCCGAGCGTGCCGGAGTTCCAGGAGCGCGCGCAGTTCATCCGCATCACCAATGCCGGCCTGCGCGAGAGCCACGTCCATGACGTGACGATCACCCGCGAGAGCCCGAACTACCCCTCGCGCACCTGAGGCGGGGCGGCGTCACGGGCGGGTCCGGCGGGAAACGGTGTTTCGGAGAGCGACGATGCGGGTGCTGGTGGTCGGGGCCGGGGCGACCGGCGGCTATTACGGGGCGCGGCTCGCGGAGGCCGGGCGCGACGTGACCTTCCTCGTCCGCCCGGCGCGGGCGGACAAGCTCGCGGCGAACGGGCTCGTCGTGGAAAGCAAGCTCGGCGACCTGCATCTCGCCGCGCCCAAGACCGTCACGGCGGCCGCGCTGCCCGCGGCCGGCGGCTTCGACCTCGTCCTGCTCTCGTGCAAGGCCTACGACCTCGCCGGCGCCCTCGACGACCTCGGGCCGGCGGTGGGGGACGGCACCGCCATCCTGCCGATCCTCAACGGGATGGCGCATCTCGACGCGCTGGACGCGCGCTTCGGCGCGGCCAGCGTGCTCGGCGGCTCCTGCGCCATCGCGGCGACGCTGGGGCCTGAGGGCGCAATCCGCCACATGAGCGACTTCTGCACGCTGACCTTCGGCGAGCGCGACGGCTCCCGATCCAAGCGCTGCGACGCGATCGAGACGCTGATGCGGGACGTGAAGTTCCAGCCGCGCCTGTCCGACAGGATCGTGCTGGAGATGTGGGAGAAGTGGGTGTTCCTCGCCACGCTGGCCGGCGCGACCACCCTGATGCGCGGCACCGTCGGCGACATCGTCGGGGCCGAGGGCGGCCGCGACTTCATAGCCGGCCTGCACGACGAATGCCTCGCCATCGCCGCGGCGAACGGATTCGCGCCGCGCGAGAAGGTGGCGGCCCAGGCCCGGACCACGCTGACCACGGAAGACTCGCCGCTCACCGCCTCTATGCTGCGCGACATCGAGGGCAGGGGCCGGATCGAGGCCGACCATGTCGTCGGCGACCTGATCGCCCGCGGGCGCTCGGCCACGCCGGACACCGCGCTGCCGCATCTCGAGCGGGTCTTCACCGGCCTCAAGACCTATGAGCGCCGCCGCGCCCGCGAACAGGCGGCCTGAGATCTCGGCCCGCGCGGGCCGGGGTCCGGAGATCCTTCAGTAGCGCGGGCCGGGAGGCGGGGGCGGGTTGCCGTATTCGAGCTGCGTCTTGGCATCGAGCGGGCGCCGCGGCGGCGGCGTCAGGTCGGGAGCGGCCGGTGCGGTGGAGCAGGCGGCGACCGCCAGCATCAGGATGCCGGCGAGGCTGAGGTGGATCACGGGCGACATGGGTTCTTCCGGCCTTCGCGACGGCGGGTTCCGTCGGAGCCTGCAGGTCTGAGCGCCGATCGTGCCGGAAGCTCGGCCGTATCGTGTCCGCGGCGCGGGTTAAGCGTGGCCGTATCGTGGCCGCGCGGATTTCCTTCGACAGGCGGGGCGCTGCGGGTCTATCGCGCTCGCGACACGCCTTCATCCGACAAAGGAGACCGTCCTGACTCCAGCCGCCCGCTGCGCCGCCGCCATCGAGGTGCTCGCCGACATCGCCGGTCGTCGCCGACCGGCCGCCGACGCCCTCAAGGATTGGGGCCTGAGCCACCGCTTCGCTGGATCGGGCGACCGCGGCGGCATCGCCAGCCTCGTCTACGACGCCCTGCGGCGGCGGTCCTCGGCCGCCTGGATCATGGGCGACGACGGCCCGCGCGCGGTGCTGCTCGGGTCGCTGCGGCTGCAGCAGGGTCTCGCCGCCCCCTCGATCGCGGCGCTGTTCAGCGGCGAGGGTTTCGCGCCGGAGAAGCTCAACGACGACGAGGCACGGCGCCTGGCCGAGGGAAACCTAGCCGACGCGCCGCCACACGTCGCGGGCGACGTCCCCGAATGGGTGCTGCCGCAGCTGGAGGCGATCCTCGGCGCCGATCTCCTGCCGGAGCTGAAGGCGCTCGCCCGGCGTGCGCCCCTCGACATCCGCGTCAACGCCCTCAAGGGCGACCGCGCGGCGGCGATGCCGGGCCTCGCCCACCATGCGGCCGCGCCGACGCCGCACGCGCCGATGGGCCTGCGCGTCCCGATCGGCGCGGACGGGCGCGGGCCGGCGCTGCATGTCGAGCCGGAATTCCTCGACGGCTGGTACGAGATCCAGGACGAGGGCTCGCAGCTCGCCGCCATGCTGACCGGCGCCGGCGAGGCTGAGACGATCGTCGACCTTTGCGCCGGCGGCGGCGGCAAGACCCTGGCGCTGGCGGCATTGACCGGGAACGGCGGTCGCCTGATCGCCACCGACGACGATCCGCGCCGCCTCGCGCCGATCCACGAGCGCCTGAGGCGCTCCGGCGCGAACGCGGAGGTGCGCACGCCCCGCGGCGGCCGGGTGCGCACGGACGTGCTCGCCGACCTCGACGGACAGGCCGACCGCGTGCTGGTGGACGCGCCCTGCACCGGCACCGGCACCTGGCGCCGCAACCCCGACGCGAAGTGGCGCCTGCGCCCGAACAACCTTGCCGCGCGGGTCGCCGAGCAGGCGACGGTGCTCGACCGCGCCGGCCGGCTGGTGCGGCCCGGCGGCCGCATCACCTACGTCACCTGCTCGCTCCTGCCGGCGGAGAACGACGACGCGGTGGCCGGCTTCCTCGCGCGCGGCGCCGGGGCCTTCGCGGTCGTGCCGGCACGCGACGTCGCCGAGGCCCATGCCCCGGGCTTGGCGGAGACGCTGCGCTTCACCGCGCATGGGCTGCAGATGAGCCCGGCGCGAACCGGCACGGACGGGTTCTACGTCGCGACCCTGGCGCGAGCCCGCTGAGGATCGCAACCGCTCCGTCCAGCCGGCGTTGTCCGAGCGATTCCGAAGACACCGCAGGAGACCGATGGGCCTGGACCGGAGAACGCTCCTGGCTGCGACCGCGGCCGCGATGGCGGGGCAGGGCGCCGCACATGCCCAAGCCCCGCTCAACCCGCCGGGCGAGCTGGTCCCGGCCCTGCCGCGGACGGCACCCGGCGCGCAGCTCCAGGTCATCGATCTCTGGCCGGGCGATCCGCCGGGCGGCGGCGAGGGTCCGGATCCGAACGGCTACCGCTTCGACGAGACGGTGCGCGGCGTCATCACCAAGGTCGAGCGCCCCTGCCTGCTGGTGATCCGGCCGGACAAGCCGAACGGATCGGCGATGATCGTCGCGGCCGGCGGCGGCTACCGCTTCATCGACATCGGCAACGAGGGCGTGCCCGTCGGCCAGATGCTGACGGCGGCCGGCATCACCGTGTTCCTGCTGATCTACCGGCTGCCCGGCGAGGGCTGGGACAACGGCCCCGATGCACCGCGGCAGGACGCGCAGCGCTCGGTGCGGCTGGTGCGGGCGCAATCGACCGAGCTCGGCATCGATCCCGCCCGCGTCGGGGTGCTGGGCTTCTCGGCCGGCGGGCACCTGATGGGCGAGACCGCGGTCGGCAACCAGAACCTCTACCCGCCGGTCGACGCGCACGACGCCCTGCCGTACCGCCCGGCGCTCGCCGGGCTGCTCTATCCCGTCATCACCATGAAGGCGCCTTTCGACGGCACCTCCACCCGCCGCGTGCTCGTCGGCGACGAGGTCACCGAGGTCGAGATGCGGACCTACTCGGTCGACGTGCAGGTCCGCGCCGACACGCCGCCGATGTTCATGGCGCAGGCGATGGACGATCCGATCGCGGTCTGCGACCACGTGCTCCTGATGTTCACCGCCCTGCGCAAGGCGAAGATACCGGCCGAGATGCACCTGTTCGAGCGCGGCGGCCACGGTTTCGGGCTCGGGCCGCCCGGCACGCCGGTGGCGGCGTGGCCGAACCTGTTCCTCGCCTGGCTTCGCGTGCGCGGGTTCCTGGCGACGTGATGGACACCGCGACGCCCGCGCCTCCGCCCGGGCGCCCAGGGGGAATCCCGTGCCCATGCGCGTCGTGAACAGGCTCGCGCGGCCCGCATGCGACGGCTGCGTTGCACGGCGCAATCGCCTCGTCTAACGCGAGAAGCATGAACACCGACCACGACAAGATCCTGATCGTCGATTTCGGCTCGCAGGTGACCCAGCTCATCGCCCGGCGCGTCCGGGAGGAGGGGGTCTATTGCGAGATCGTGCCGTTCACCAAGGCGGCGGAGGCCTTCGCCGAAACGCGGCCGAAGGGCGTGATCCTGTCGGGCGGCCCCGAATCGGTGACGAGCGACGCCTCGCCGCGAACCCCGCAGGTGGTGTTCGATTCGGGCGTCCCGGTCTTCGGCATCTGCTACGGCCAGCAGACGATGGCGGCCCAGCTCGGCGGCGAGGTCGAGGGTGGCCACCATGCCGAGTTCGGCCGCGCCGAGATCGAGATCATCTCGGAATGCCCCCTGTTCAAGGGCGTCTGGCACGTCGGCGAGCATTACCCCGTCTGGATGAGCCACGGCGACCGGGTCACCAAGCTGCCCGACGGCTTCACCACCGTGGCGATCTCGAAGAACGCCCCCTTCGCGGCGGTGGCCGACGAGGCCCGCAACTACTACGCGGTGCAGTTCCACCCGGAGGTGGCGCACACGCCGCACGGCGCCCTGCTGATCCGCAACTTCGTGCGCGACATCGCCGGCTGCTCGGGCGATTGGACCATGGGCGCCTACCGCGCCGAGGCGATCGCCAAGATCCGCGAGCAGGTCGGATCCGAGAAGGTGATCTGCGGCCTCTCGGGCGGCGTCGATTCGTCGGTGGCGGCCGTGCTGCTGCACGAGGCGATCGGCGATCAGCTCACCTGCGTCTTCGTCGACCACGGGCTGCTGCGCATGGGCGAGGCCGAGGAGGTCGTGCGGCTGTTCCGCGACCATTACAACATCCCGCTCGTCCACGTGCAGGCGCAGGACCTGTTCCTCGACGCCCTCACCGGCGTCAGCGACCCCGAGGAGAAGCGCAAGACCATCGGCCGCCTGTTCATCGACGTGTTCGACGCGGAATCGAAGAAGATCGGCGGCGCGGCGTTCCTGGCCCAGGGCACGCTCTACCCGGACGTGATCGAGAGCGTGTCGTTCTCCGGCGGCCCCTCGGTGACGATCAAGAGCCACCACAACGTCGGCGGCCTGCCGGCGCGCATGAACATGAAGCTCGTCGAGCCGCTGCGCGAGCTGTTCAAGGACGAGGTCCGCGTGCTCGGGCGCGAGCTCGGCCTGCCCGACGCCTTCGTCGGCCGCCATCCGTTCCCGGGGCCCGGGCTCGCGATCCGCTGTCCCGGCACGATCACGCCGGAGAAGCTGGAGGCCCTGCGCAAGGCCGACGCGATCTACCTCGACGAGATCCGCCGCGCCGGCCTCTACGACACGATCTGGCAGGCCTTCGCGGTGATCCTGCCGGTCAAGACCGTCGGCGTGATGGGCGACGGGCGCACCTACGACCACGTCTGCGCGCTGCGCGCCGTCACCTCGGTCGACGGCATGACGGCCGACTTCTACCCGTTCGACATGGCCTTCCTCGGCCGGGTCGCGACCCGGATCATCAACGAGGTCAAGGGCATCAACCGCGTCACCTACGACATCACCTCGAAGCCGCCCGGCACGATCGAGTGGGAATGACCCGGGTTTTTGCTGCTTGCATCGCGGCACGGCCGATCAGGGCTACGGACCCGCACATTATTTCTCTTGAGTCATGAAGATGGTGACTGGTCGATGAGGGACAGTTAATGCCGCTCGGCTAACCTTCGCGCCTCGCCGCCTCGGGTGGGGGATTGCGAACCATGACCGCCAGCAAAGCCGAACCGATCGGCGTCGACCCGTCCGGCCGGACGGCAGCGATCGGCCGCGACCTCGTCCAGACCCTCGTATTCGCAGGTACGCTGCTCCTGGCGGCGTTCCTGCTCTTCGTCCTGCAGCCGATCTTCACCAAGCGCGTCCTTCCCGTCCTCGGCGGCACGCCCGCGGTGTGGTCGGTCGGGACGGTGGTGTTCCAGGGGCTGCTGCTCGCGGGCTACGCCTACGCGCATGCGACGACGCGCTGGCTGTCGCTGCGTGCCTCGGTCGCGCTGCACGGTCTCGTGCTGCTCGCCGGGGCGGCGTTCCTGCCGATCACGGTCTCGCTGGACGCCGCGGCGCAAGGCGGCGACGAGGCCGTCTGGCTCGTCGGCCTGTTCCTGGCCTCGATCGGCGCGCCGTTCTTCGCCCTGTCGGCGAGCGCTCCACTGCTGCAGGCGTGGTTCGCCCGGTCCGGCAACGATCGGGCACAGGATCCGTACTTCCTCTACCGCGCCTCCAATCTCGGCTCGTTCTCCGCCCTGATCGCCTATCCGCTGGCGATCGAGCCGATCCTCGGGCTCGCCGAGCAGACCAGGCTGTGGTCCGCCGGCTATGCCGCGGCCGCGGCCGCGGTCGCGGCCTGCGCGCTCACGGTCGTCGGCCGAGGCGGCGCGCACGGGATCGTCGCGCCGGCGCGGACGACCGGCACGGCGCACGCGGCTCCGAGCCTGGCGCGGCGCGGCGCCTGGATCGGCCTGTCGGCCGTCCCCTCCGGCCTGCTCGTCGCCGTGACGGCGCACATCACCATGGATGTGGCCGCCATCCCGCTGATGTGGGTGCTGCCGCTGGCGCTCTACCTCCTGACCTTCGTCATCGCCTTCCGCCCGCTCGCATCCTGGCCGGACCGTCCCCTGGCCGCCGCGCAGGCTTGGGGGACCGCGATCGTCCTCGGCGCGGCCGTGGTCGGCCGGCTGCCCTTCGCCGTCGACCTGCCGCTGAGCCTCGGCCTCTGCTTCGTCGCCGGCCTCGTTGCCCACCGCGCCGTCTTCTGCCTGCGCCCCGAGCCGGGCCGGCTGACCGAGTTCTATCTCTGCACCTCGCTCGGCGGGATGCTCGGCGGCCTGTTCGCGGCCCTGATCGCGCCGCGGCTGTTTGCGACGATCGCCGAATATCCGATCCTGCTGGTGGCGGCGCTCGCCTGCCGTCCCGGCGTCTTCGTCCGCGCCCGCCCCGTCGGCATCGTGGCGATGCGTCGCCTTGTCGGGACGCTTGCCGGGCTGGTCGGGCTCGCCATCCTCGTCCGCTACGCTCCCGACGCGGCGCCGCGCGCCGCAGCGGGCGTGATGATGACGGTCCTGCTGCTGAACTGGCGCGCGCCGCAGGCAGCCTTCGGCTTTGCCGCCCTGTTCTGCGGGCTGGTGCTGGCGATGCCGCATCTGACGATCCAGGACATCGAGAGCCGCCGCAGCTTCTTCGGGGTCCACCGCATCGAGACCGATCCGCAGGGACGCTTCCGCCTGCTCTCGCACGGCACGACCCTGCACGGCGCCATGCGCATCCGCGAGGACGACGGCAGCCCGGTTGTCGGGCCGCCGGAGCCGACGACCTACTACGCCACCGGCAACGCCATCGCCGACGTCCTCGAGGTCGCCCGCCGCGCCTACGGGCCGGTGCCGCGGGTCTCGGTGGTCGGGCTCGGGGCCGGCAGCCTCGCCTGCCAGGCGCGGGCCGGGGAAGCCTGGACGTTCTACGAGATCGATCCGGTGGTCGTCGCGATCGCGCGCGATCCGAGCCTGTTCCGCTTCCTCTCCGCCTGCGCGCCGTCGGCCCGCATCGTCCAGGGCGACGCACGCCTGACCCTGGCCCGCGCGACCGAGCCGGCCCGCGTGCTGATCGTCGACGCGTTCTCCTCGGACGCGATCCCGATGCACCTGCTCACCGGCGAGGCCGTGGCGCTCTACCGCGACCGCCTCGACGCGCAGGGGGTGCTGGCGCTCCACATCTCCAACCAGCATTTCGACCTGCGGCCGGCGCTCGCCCGTGCCGCGGCGGAACAGGGCCTCGCGCTTCTCCAGCGCATCGACCCGATCGTCGAGCCGATCGAACGGCGTTTCCGCGCTCCGGCGATGGTGGTGATCGCGACGCGCGATGCGGCGATCCGGCGGGAGGCCGCGCGGCTCGGCTGGACGCCCGTCGTCCCCGACATGACGCGGCGGCCCTGGACGGACGACTACGCCAACGTGCTGGAGGCCTTCCTCGACATG